>NZ_RZRW01000003.1:0-41590 GCF_003998745.1 Mesorhizobium sp. M7A.F.Ca.US.014.04.1.1
GATTTCCACTGTGTGGTCCTCCACCAGCCAGGCGATGATGCCCTTTTCGGACTTCACCTCCTGGATGTTCATCGCAGCATGGGGCCGAGCGCCGAGCGTCATCTCTTGATTCTCCGT
This sequence comes from Mesorhizobium sp. M7A.F.Ca.US.014.04.1.1, assembly GCF_003998745.1. Lineage (NCBI taxonomy): Bacteria > Pseudomonadati > Pseudomonadota > Alphaproteobacteria > Hyphomicrobiales > Phyllobacteriaceae > Mesorhizobium > Mesorhizobium sp. M7A.F.Ca.US.014.04.1.1. The sequence goes on from NZ_RZRW01000003.1 coordinate 118, forward strand.
CTTGGGCAAGAGATAGCCCGTGGTCGAACGGTCGAACGCGAGATAGCGGGCGGCAACTGCTTTGATTTGCTCGGGGGTAACCTTGCGGATGCGATTCGGCCGTTCCTCGACATCCTTCACGGTACCGCCGGTGGCCAGCGTCGAGCCGTAGATGCTGGCGAGCCAGTCCAGGTTGTCTTCCGCAAAGATCATATTGAGCAAATAGTGGTCCTTGGCCTTGCCTAGTTCCTCGTTGCTGACACCATCCTCGGCAATGCGGGCAACTTCGGCAGCGGCCGCCGCTTCGAGATCAGCCAGCTTGGCATCGCCGCGCGGTGCGCCATAGATGGCGAACTTGGTGTCGTCGAGCATAGTGCCCTGGAAATAGACGCGGGCGCTGGAAGCGATACCTTGCTGGACAGCGAGCGCCTGGTAGAGCCGGCCGCGGTTACCGCCGCCGAGAATTTCGGCCAGCAGGTCGAGCGCTTCGGCCTCGCCCGGCTTGGCGGTGTGGTAGGACGGCACCACCCACTGCGTCGAAAAACTGGGCACGCTGACGCGGGCGTCTGAGAGCGTGACGGTGCGCCTGGTGTTCTGCTCGGGCTCAACCGGCCGGATGCGCGGCGGCAGGTCAGGTCCGCGCGCCACCTTGCCATAGGTCTTTTCGGCCAGCGCCCGCACCGTGTCCGGTTCGACATCGCCGGCCACGATCAGCACGGAGTTGTTGGGCCAGTAGTACTTTTCATAGAAGACGGTGGCGTCGACGCGGTTCAGCTGCTCGATCTCCTGCATCCAGCCGATGATCGGGATGCGATAGGGGTGGTTCTGCCACAGCGTCGCGTCGATCTCCTCATGGAGAACGTCCTGCGGGTTGGTGTCGGTGCTTGAGCGGCGCTCCTCGATGACCACATCGCGCTCGGTCTTGACGACATCGTCGGTCAGGATGAGGTTTCGCATTCGGTCGGCCTCGAAGCTCATCATCAGCTCGAGCGCCGACGGCGCCACTGTCTGATAGAAGGCGGTGTAGTCGGAGGAGGTGAAGGCGTTGTTGGAGCCGCCGATCTCGAACACTGCGCGGTCGAATTCGCCGCCCGCATGGTTGGTCGTCGCCTTGAACATCAGATGCTCGAAGAAATGGGCGATGCCGGATTTGCCCGGCGGCTCGTCGGCGCTGCCGATCTTGTACCACACCATGTGGGTGACGATCGGCGCCCGGTGGTTGGGAATGACGACCACCTCCATGCCGTTGTCGAGCACGAAATCCCTCGCCTTGCCGTCCTCCCATGCGACGGGGATCGGAGCCGGCCCCGCGCCGACCAACTCGGACGCAACGGACGTCCTGCGAAGCCCATGAGTGCGGGGCTTGCTTGGTAGTTCTGGTAGGGAGAGTGGGGTTATGGGCTGCGTTCCTGGCAAAGTGATCTGTTCCTCATTTTGAAGGATCTATGTCTCCCGAACGCCTATTGGGAGAAAGTGGATCGGCACGCGACGCCGAGCCACATGAGCCGTCAGCGTGTTGCTGGGCCTGACGCGAGCCTCATCTTTGGATGCGTCCGGGAAACTTTCGGCATGGTGAGGCCATGGGAAGTCTGCTCGTTATCCATTGGGTGTTTGCGGATACCTGAGCATGCCCCGTGCCAAGTAAGAAAGCCCCGATTCGCAAGGTTTGATCCAACCTTGATACTTGCGATATCCGACATTGTCGGGCATCCGACAGAAAGCGCCTTTCGCCGGCGCGCCGGCTATGACGCTCGCCTCCTCCGGCGTGACGACGATCCTTTGGCGGGCGCCGCGCACACCGATCTGCCCGCCTATCAGCACCGCGACATCGAAGGACAGCGCGATCGTGACTGGATGGGTCTTACGCAAACATGCAGCAGTGCCACCGCGATCAGGACTTCATCCGCCCCACAAAGACCCGAGCGCGAGGGACGACGTGTAAGGCAACATGTCATCCTCGATAATGATGCCGCGCATAAAGAGGTAAGGTCCCTCGTCGTACCGGCGAGCCCCTTCGCTGGGTCTCGCGAGGGTCTGGTTTGCGAACGTCGACCGACAGCATCACGGCATGGGCGGCCCCATCGGTAGGCAAGCATTGACCGTGCCATCAGCGTTGAGGCAGCGCAGAGCCCAATTTCCCGGTGCCAGCCGGTACGTTGGAGCTTCAACTGTGGCCAGCCAAGCGGGCCGAGGCCGTGAAACTCCTGATACCCTGGACCGTCCGGATTGCAACGCACGACGCCTTGGTCTCGCGCCAACGTCCATTGACGCTCAGCGAAGCATCATGCGGACGAGCTGGGAAAGCTTGGCCGGGCCGGCGCCTTCCCAGGCGCATGGGACGCGCGACGACCCATGTGGACCTTGGATTTCACTACGCACTTACGCTGCTTTGGCCTTGTCAGCAGCCTGAGCATAAAGCGTGCTCAGCTTTCAGGGCGAGCCTCTTTCATGTTGATAGCATCTGTCGTCATTCAGGATCGCCCCATTTTCGCATGCCGCTTGCAGCTTTCAGACTGTTGTCAGCCAGGGCCGCCATAAAGGGTCTCGTTTAACGCATTCGGGAGGCTTCATCACTCGACCACATTAATTTCGGGCCGTTCGCCGGCGCTCCGAATGGCACTTAACACCAGATCCTCTCCAAACCCGTGATGATCCAAGAGGAAAACGAAAAATCCCTAAATCATAAAAAAGCACCGATACGGTCGGCTCCAGGCTGATGAAATTGCGGTCTCACTGGCCACGCACGATACTTGCGATGGCGATGGCCATTGCAAAGGCCGGTCAAGCACCCAAGACGCTGACAAGCACGCCTCCGACCAAAGCTCGATCGTTGGCAGCCTTTCTAGCCGTATACTTGGGGCATTTTGGGACGGCGATCCGGACGCCGATTAAAACCTGCCGGTCGTCTAAATGGAATGGTTGGTCCGGGTCCTTACTGGACCTGCGCCAACCCGATCGGGCCGGCGCACAGGGGCACCCAGACAATTGGACACGTCGCCTTTGCGCGGCGGCTTGCACTTTCTCGGATGGCCTTTTTTCTCCCCGGGCGAAATCGAGCGAGCGGTGAGGCGGAGCCTTCGATTTTGCCGATCATGTCGTGTCGCTTCGATCGAACTGCTCAGACGATGATAGCGGCATTGATTGCCGCGGCCGAAATGCGTTGTGTGAAGTACGATTTCTACGCCGTATACATACTGCCGTACAGTTCGCCCTGTCAGCAGCCTTGCCAGCAATCCGCCCTGTGTCCAACTGTCGTCGAATTCACCGGTGTCATTGAGGAATTCGTATGATCGCCTCGAAACCATCATTGCGACCGCGGGCGGGCGACGCAAGCTCTAGACTGCCACCGATCCGCTGGATAACCATGTTAGCGATATGTAGACCAAGGCCTGAGCCCGCAGCAGGAGTAGCACCACGACTAAATCGCTTTGTAAGCCCTTCGAGGTCGGGGAGGGGCACCACCGGTCCGGCGTTTGCAATAGCGATGGTTCCATCAGTTTGGACGGAAACTGTTGTCGGAACAGTGGGCAGTCCATGTATCAGCGCATTCTCGATCAGGTTACGAAGGAGGATCCCAAACGCATCGACATCCACTTTGCGCATCAAAGTGGGGCAGCCGTCGACGTTAAGATGCAGGCGTCCGGCATATTGCGGCTTTTTCCTCAGGTCATCGATTTCCAGCCGAACCGATCGGACAAGATCGATCGCGTGATCCGCCATGCCAACCCCCGATTCGGCTTGAGCGAGCTGAAGCACTTTTTCGACAAGGCGGCCAAGGCTCGACAGCGCTTGCTCGATGCCGCGCGCACGCATTTTGGCCGACCCATTGGGAAGCTCGGCCACTAATCTCTGCATCTGAGCGATTGAACCTGCGATCGGCGTGCGCAGTTCATGCGCACTGTTTGCGGCGAACTCGCGTTCGGCCTCGAGAGCCGCCCGCAGACGATCGAGAAGCCGATTGACGGATGCCGCGATTGGAGCCAACTCTGCCGGGAAATCGCCCAAGTCCATTGGTGACAGATTGCCGCCGTCGCGCGATCCGATCTGCTGTCGCAGTACCTCGATTGGCCGCAGCGAGCGCCGGATCACGATCCACCAAACAGCTAAGCTAAAGGGCAGGAGCACGAGTGTCGGAAGGAAGACAAAAAGTGCGCCCTTCGCGATTGTGGTACGGCGGCCATCAAGCGGTTCGGCCAACTGATGATACACGCCGTCTTGGATCTCCTCTGTGTAGACGCGGTAATCAGCGTTTCGCCAAAAGCCGTTACTCAGGGGAGCATCAGGGAAGGGCTGCTGACCCTCTTCCGGTTCAGAAATAAGCACTACCCCGTACTTATTAATAACCTGCTCACGATAGGTCCAGTACTTTTCATAAGTTGGCAAGTGGTTATTGTATTGATCAACGTGTTTTCCATTCAAGACCTTGATCAGCTCTGGTTCTCTGTACTCTGCGCTCCCCTGGAGCAAGTCATCCGAACTTTCGTTTACATTATTGCAAAAAATGAACGCAGCAATGGTTGGGGCGGCGATCCAAACCAGGAGCGTTGCCCCGCCTAACCACGATATCAGCTTTCTCGTCATGCTGTTCGAGTTCGTCATGTGACCACGAGCCTGTATCCGGAGCCACGCACGGTTGCTATTCTATCCCCGCCGATCTTCTTGCGGAGCCGGCTGACATAAACCTCCACTGTGTTGCTCTCGAACTCCGAATTGAATGAATAAAGCGCGTGCTCGATCCTCCCCTTTGAAACGACCGAACCGGGCCGGCGTAGAAGGCAGTCGAGCACCGCCCATTCGCGTCCAGACAGGTGGACCTCCTGCCCGTCGCGGAAGAGGCGTCGCTCGGCTGCCTGTATGGAAAGCGTCCCAACCGAAAATTGCGGCTCCGGAAAATGCCCTTGGCGACGTGCCACTGCACGGATGCGTGCCGAGAGTTCCCCCAGATCGAACGGCTTGACCAAATAGTCGTCGGCGCCAGCGTTGAGCCCCTCGATGCGATGCGAAATCCGATCGCGGGCTGTCAGAATGATGACCGGCGTTGTATCAAGCCCCTTGATCAGCTCCCGCAGATAGTCGATGCCATTGCCGTCCGGCAGGTGAACGTCGAGCAAAATAACGTCGTAGCCGGCCACAGCTGCATGACCGCGCGCTCCGGACAGGCCCTCGGCCCAGTCGACCGCGTGGCCACCAGCCACCAAATGATCGTGCACAGCACTTCTAAGGTCGTCGTCGTCTTCAATGAGCAGTATTCGCATCAGGCTGCCGAGCTCCGGTATGAGGGCAAGGCTCCTGCCTTATTGATCGAAGCTGACAGTAGGCTGAACCGGCGCCAGCGAATATCTGGGGGCTTTCAGGCTGCTGTCAGCTACAATTGCAAGAAAGGGGTCGTTAACAAAGCCAAACGAAGAGGCCTTATGAAACCCCTCCTGATCTCGGCACTTTTGCTCAATGTGACCACCGGCGGCTGTACACTGGTTGGCGGGCAATTCGACGTGGCGGTCAACGAATGGCAGCCGCGCCACGCGTCAATGTCCAGGCTTGAAACTGACAGGTGTCTTAAATACGAGGGCACCGTAGCGGGTGCCTCCAGTTATCGAACAGTGCCTAGCAGGTCAGAAGTGCACTTTGACCATAGGGGTCGTCCGTATTTTCGGCGCTCGCGAACAGAGTCGACGGTCAATCGATGCGCCACTGCCAGAGTCTGGAACGGTCAAGTGTTTGTTATCCCCCGTCCGGGCCATATTCTCTGCCGAGGACCAAGAAGGCCCTATTTTCGGTGCCCACGAACAGAGCCAACGGTCAATCGATGCGCCACTGCCAGGGTCTGGAACGGTCAAGTGTTTGTGATCCCCTGTCCCGGCCGTGTTCTCTGCCGAACTCGCCCTTGTAGTCGGCACACCAAAGATCGTTAGGGCGACAGCCGTTTGAAAGTGGTGTCCCCGTCGCCCTGTTGCGCCTGCGCTTGCGGCGCTCGACCATGCCGTGGCGGTCGAGCACGGCATGCACGGCCGAGATCGCGGGCCGGTGCACATCCGGATACAGCCGGGCCAGCCGCTCGCGTATCTTCGGCGCACCCCATGTCGGCTTGTCTTGCTTGAGGCGCACAATCAGCTTCTCGATTTGAAACGGAAGCTGATTGGCGTGGCGATAGGGCCGCCGCGATCGGTCCGTCAGCCCTCCAGGCCGCTGTCGTTGTAGCGCGTGAGGATCTTGTAGCCGGTCTTGCGCGAGATATCGAACTCCCGGCAAAGCACCGCCATCTTCTCGCGTCCAGCAGCCGGGCGACGAACTTCAGCCGCTCTTCCATGACGTTACACTCCTTCCAAGGCACCTTGCTCTCCTTGCAAAGGGCCGAAAGTGTAACCCATCTATCCGGAATGAACTGTCACCCATCTCTCGGGAAGGAAAGTCATGGCCAAGGCAACTGGAAGCCGAATTTTCTTTTAGAGTATGAATCAGCGCCGTCTGCCGAAAAGCGCGTCCACGATCTTCCCTTTTGAAACGACCGTGCAGGGCTGGGGCAGACGGTAGTCGAGCACCGCCCATCCGCGTCAAGTCAGGTAGACCTCCTGCCCGTCGCGGAAGAGGCGTCGCTCGGCTGCCTGTATGGAAAGCGTCCCAACCGAAAATTGCGGCTCCGGAAAATGCCCATGGCGACGTGCCACTGCATGGATACGCGCTGAGAGTTCCCCCAGATCGAACGGCTTGACCAAATAGTCGTCGGCTCCAGCGTTGAAGCCCTCGATGCGATGCGAAATCCGATCGCAGGCTGTCAGAATGATGACCGGTGCCGATTCAAGTTCCTTGATCAGCTCCCGCAGATAGTCGATCCCATTGCCGTCCGGCAGGTGAACGTCGAGCAAAATAAGGTCGTAGCCGACCACAGCTGCATAATCGCGCGCTTCGGACAGGTTCTTGGCCCAGTCGACCGCGTGGCCACCAGCCACCAAATGATCGTGCATAGCACTTCCAAGGTCCTTATCGTCTTCAGTGAGCAGTATTCGCATCATGCTGCCGAGCTCCGGTATGAGGGCAAGGCTCCCATCTTATTGGTCGAAGCTGACAATAGGCTGAACCGGCGGCAGCGAATTATTTGGGGAGCTTTCAGGCTGCTGTCAGCTACAACTTGCAAGAAAGGGGTCGTTAACAAAGCCAAACGAAGAGCCCCTATGAAACCCGTCCTGAACTCGGCACTTTTGCTCAATGTGACCCCCGGCGGCTGCATCAGCAAATTGATTTGGGAAACAGGCGCGCCGGTTCTAATGACCGACGCAGGCCGAGGTCTGGAGCTGGACCAGCGAACGGCGTCTTCGGTTTTTCAGGCAACAGCCACATGGAAGAATATGATTGGCTCGACCATGCGCCGAGCTTTGTCGAACGGATTGGTCGCGGGCGCACTACCACAGATTATGGCAGGTTTACGCCCTGGCCTTGACACCCGGGGTGATCGTCACCGGCGGAGCCGCGGCGTACTGATCGGATATCTAACGTCGCTGAGTCTCTCGTCGGTGCAGTGGATCTCTCGGCTTAGCCATCATGCAAAAAACGACGGTTCCGCGACACCACTTTTCAGGTCCGTGACACAGGCTTTGTGAGCCGATCTGTTGTTCTTACCCCAGGCTAATGGCTGAACAGCTCTGTCGCCGGCTCGATGCGCCAGATGGCGCGATGTTTTGAACCCTTTCACGAGGCGACGGCAGCAGCCGACCGGCTCTCCTATCGCGGCTCCCGCGATCCACACACCCAACAAGGGAATCTACCATGGTAATGAAGGCACCGGTTGCCGACGCTAGGAATGGGTCGGTAGTAGATCGGCTGGTCGGCATCGACCTCGCTCGGGGCCTGGCTGTCTTCGGGATGTATGCCGCCCATCTCGGTCCCGACCCCGGCGAAGGAGGACTAGTCGGGTTTCTGATGGAACTAACCCATGGGCGGCCGTCGGCCCTGTTTGCCGTATTGGCCGGTTTTTCAATCCTCCTGATTACAGGTCGCAAGGCGCCGAAGTCGGGGATAGCCGGTAGACAGGCCATCGCCAGAGTCGCAATTCGTGCCCTTGTTTTGCTCGCGCTTGGCTCAATCCTGGGCTGCCTCGGTACCCAGGTCGAAGTCATCCTAGAATACTACGGAATTTGCTTCTTGTTGGTATTGCCGCTCCATCGGCTCAGCGCATATCAGCTGGGCTTGATCGCTGCCGCTACGGCATTAGTTCTCCCGCAAGTCCGTTCCTCCCTTCTGTCGGTTGCCCCCAACCTCCTCGACCCGGTCTTCAACCTCATGGTCAACGGCTACTATCCCGCGGTGACCTGGGTTCCTTTCCTCATCGCTGGCATGGCCATCGCGCGCCTTAATCTTAATACGCTAGCAGCGCATTGGCGCCTTGGTCTGGCGGGGGTCGCGCTGGCCGTGTTGGGCCATGGGGGATCCTTGCTCGCGCTGAGTTCCCGCGCTTTGACTGAAACCTCCTTGTGGTGGTCTGACGTTGACGGCGCTTTTGAGCCTTCCAAGTCGTCATTTATAGTCAAGTCGTCATGGATAGCCGCACCTCATAGCGAAACGACGCTTTCGATCGTGGGCAGCACCGGTTGCGCAATGATCATCTTGGCGGCTTGCATGCTCGCTGTGGATGCGCTCCCGCGTCTGCGAAAGCTGGTCTGGCCAATAATCGCAGTCGGCTCGATGTCTTTGACGGCCTATGTGCTGCACATTGCGGGAATAGCCTATCTTATGAAGATAAACATTTTCAAAGACGAGAGCCTGTCCACGCTCTTTGGCTTCGTTGTGGTTATCAGCACTTTTGCGGTGCTTTGGCTGCGCATCTTCCAGCGAGGACCGATGGAAGTGCTGATGGGTAGGGTCGCAGATCTCGCGCGTCACATCCGCTGAGCACCGCCGCGCCCCGGCCTCCCGATCACATTACGGACAAGGTGGGGCTTTGTCCAAAGCTTGTTCGCGGCAGGGGAGGGTACTTCCTCCCAGCCTGCCGCCTTGTTGATGGAAGCTAAAACGGTCGCGCAGGCGCTAGAGTTGCATCGGCATAATCAGCTTAAACTCGCGAAGTTAAACCCGCGGTTGGTCTATCTCGGCCCGCCTCACCTGAAAGGCTAAGGTATCCGTTTCGGTCAAGGGTTTTAGGGGCCATTTTCGCTGCGCCTTGAGGAGAGCGTTTGCTAGGATGAGGAGCTTTCGCAACAAGATGATGACCTTTGCGGGTTTGCCTGCCGCCTTTAGCGCCTGGTATTTTGCCTTGAGGTCGGGGTTGAAGCGCAGGGCGAAGGGCCGGGCATGTAGAGGGCCTGGCGAACATTGGCCCGGCCGCCCCGGATGAAGGCGCGGCCGCTCCATTTTGCCGAGGCCGGCGAGGCTTGCGGCCTTTGGTTCCGAGTTCCGGCATGTCGATGGTGAGTGTGCAGGCGGTGGCATCCGATGCGCCATATGCTGGTCAGGATTTCGCGGCGCTGGACAGCGTCGGGATCGGCTTTCATGAGGGTAAGCATCGTCTGATCGATATCGCTGAGTTCACGTGGATCTGCTTCCAGCCACTCGTTGTTGTGGCGCCTGAGCAAGGCAAGCGGTCAAGGTCTGGCTCTGGTGCTGGCTGCGGTGCGATCCCCGCACGGGCCAGGTGCCGATCGTGTCGACGATCCACCTCGCCGCGACCAGAGAGCTGCTACTCTCTTCCGCTGTTCATTCTGGCCTCTTCGCAATGAATGTCATAAAATCACCTGTCGCAATTAATGGTTTTTGATTTGGCTCCTACAGCTGGCAGATATCGCCGAGAGTTCCGCAGAGAGCGTCGAAAGTTTTGGCCGCCTTCTTCCGCAGCCGCGCCTTGAGTTTTGAGCAGACCTGTCTTGATCGGGTTGAGATCGGGCGAGCATGGCGGCAGGATCAGGAGCCAGTGCCCCTTTGGCCAACCAGTGGGCGGCGCGTACCTTGCCGACAATCTGGGGTTCCGAACCCGACAGTTGGTTTTCAACCCGACAGTGGCCCGCCTCAGAGCAGGCTACCGCCCTTCGGAGCAGGCAGAAGCTAATCGAGGTTCGCGGGTTCCGGTTTGAATGTGCAGGTCGCTGCGCGCCTGATCTTTCGGTCTGGCGGCACATGACAAAAACTCTCATTTTGGCCGACGATACCCGGTCAGGAGCGGGTATCGCAGTCGAGAAGCGACCCGAGCACGTCCACAAGATGTGCCGAGTTTGCAAGGTGTGTCATTGTTTCTGTCAACGTTCGAGCGACAGCGCACGACGAAACGTCTGGCATACGCCTCGTCTGGCACGCGCCTCGCATATGTTGCAGTTGCTGCTGGAGATCAGGCGATCGAGTGGGCCTTGCAATTTTCCGATTTTGATGCGCCTAAAGTCTCGTGTACAAATCAGGCTGGCGTGAATGGCCTGCCTAAGTTGCGACTTATTACAAAGGAATGGATATGGCGACTGGAACGGTGAAGTGGTTCAACAGCACGAAGGGTTTTGGTTTTATTCAGCCTGACAACGGCGGTCAGGATGTCTTTGTCCACATTTCCGCTGTTGAACGAGCGGGCCTGTCGACCCTTAATGAGGGCCAGAAGATCAACTACGAGGTGGAACAGGATCGCCGCACGGGAAAGTCCTCTGCAGGCAGCCTCAGCAAGGCTGGCTAACGGTCCGGGAAAGCCTTGGCAAGGTTCGTCATCGCCGGAACGCATTGACGGCTCGAAACCCGGGCCGGAGCATGCAAGTTAATGCCGCGGCAGGGATTGCTGGAGCCATCATGAATTACTCTGGAAATGAGGCTCTTGGACGGGAAAGGCGGGGCTCATCCCCGCCCTTTGATTCCGCGCAGATTGGGCCAACGGCTGCTGCGCGTCCGAACGACTGTTGATACGGATTTAGGCTGCGACCTTCTTGCGGGTCCGTTTCGCCGGCGCCGTGGCTGGGGCTTCCGGCTCTTTCGGTTTGCGGCCGAGTCCCATGGTCTTGGCCAAGGCGGAGCGCGCAGCGGCGTAATTCGGCGCCACCATGGGATAATCCGACGGCAGACCCCATTTGGCGCGATATTCGTCTGGGGTCAGACCATAGTGCGTCGCCAGATGGCGCTTTAGCGATTTGAATTTCTTGCCGTCTTCAAGGCTAATGATGTAGTCCGGTTCGATCGACTTTTTGATCGGGACAGCAGGTTTTTTTACAGGCACAGGCTCTTCTGCCGGTATGAGTCCAGCCGTGCCGTTTAGAGCCCCGTGCACTTGGGCGATCAGGGCAGGAAGCTCCCCCGCCGGGACGGGGTTGTTGGAGACGTAGGCTGATACAACATCGGCAGTGAGCTCGATGAGGATGTCGGTCTTGTGGGGTTCTTCTGTCATAAACTTCTCCGGGCAGCTTGAAACACAGTTGGGCGAAGTGTCGCTTCATAGTGGCGGTTGCCGCTGAAAGCAAATGGATCGACGGGTGCGCTGCTCCTCCACCATTGAAGTCTCGGCGACGCATCCCGTCATCGTCCATCGCTAAAGGCAGCGTATTGAATTATGGGAGCGGTCGCGCCCGCCCCACCATAGCGATACAGCAAGACAATCAAAAAAGCCGGTCTTTGCTTGGCCCCAAATCTTTTCTCCTTTCGTGAACGCTGAGCTGCCAAGCTGCTACAGTTCACCTCGCGGGGCAACCGTGCACAACACAGGAGTTGCCCGAGCGATACATTCTTCACTTGCCGCTTATCAGCGCTGGTGATTGCACTTTGCAGCCTGCCTCCGGACCCGCAGCGCTCACGCTGTTGGTTTTGCGCCTGCAGGCGTCGGAAGTCGGATCGCCGCAGCTAATTTCCTCAGGCGGACGAATTCAACAAATCGATTGTTTGGATCGAAGGCATCCACACCATCGATGCCTCTAGAATATGATCCAGCTACAATCACCGTGCTGTAATGGCAGGGACGGCCAGCACAAGCGCGACACGATCCGGCGGGTCCATCGCTGCGTTACGTATTCATGGCTACTGCATCGGGCGCTCGGTCGACCGCCTTAAGCCAGGTCGCCGCATTGCGAGACGGTGACCGGCGAGGGAGAGGGCGCTCTGGCAACGAAGCGAGGCGGGTGGCCTTGCGGGTGGCCGCGTGATGTCATCCGGCTCTCCTGCCGATCTCTGCCGGCCAGATCTGGAGCAACTGTTTTGCATAGATATGGCTCTCTTCAGGGGGCCATCTATGATGGGAGCCGAGCGCGTGTTCGAGCCGGGGAACAGGCTGCGCATGCACTGTGCCCACCTATTGCGATCGTGCTAACCTTGGTTGTTCGGACTTGCCGTTAAAGGCAAGCGACAGATTGAAGTTATGCTGCACCATCTGATTGCCTGGCTCGTTTTCGAGAGCTCGCCGATACAGGGCCTGTGCCGCGTCATGCCGCCCCTCAATGTCCAAAATCACGCCCTTCGCATTCAATGCACGTACGTTTCCTGGGGCTGCAACCAAGACGCTGTCGAGCACCTCAACCGCTTCGTGCGGGCGCTTCTGGCCCACCAAGGCATTTGTAAGTCGTATCGCCGCATCAACATTGTCCGGGTGCTGCTTCACCTCATCCCGCAAAGCCCGCTCTTGAACATCCTGACCAACTTCGCGCAAAATGCGTTCGCGCATAGCCGGATCGATTTGATCGGCGCTGAGCAACTCGGGGGAAGATGTCTCCTGCACGGAAAGAGCCGGCTTTTGCCAGCTGGCGCAACCGCCCAAAGGCAGAATGGCGAGTACGGCAAAAAGAAGTGAGTTCCGGCGCAGAAACATAGGCGATGGAGAAACTGTATTACTATTCATGTTATCTCTCAGTTATCGGGGAGGCGCGTGGCGTTCAGTTAGGAAAGGTGGGACTACTCTAACAATCCGCTGTTCGATCCGTGCGGGAGTGTGACGGATCCTGCGGGGCGAATTGTAAAGTCGGAGGCGAGGTCTTGATAAGACAGCACGGCGAGATCAACCCCGTTTCGCGTCAGAAAGCCGCGGACGAAACGTCGGACATCCATCGACGTCAACAGAATAGGGCGGGTTTGACCCGGTTCTGCGTTCGAAAGGACCTGACGTATCTGTGATAGCATCGCTTCGCTTTGCCGATCCTCCAGTGCGAGATAGGGGCCTGCATCCGAATCTCGAACCGCGCCACGCATCACATCCTCGCTCTCGCGCTCGACGACCAGGGCGGACACGATGCCCTCCGTGTTGGCATGGCGGTGGCAGATCTGTCGCTTCAAACCAGAACGGACATATTCCGTCAGCAGGGCAACGTTCTGCTCACGCTCGCTCCATTCGGCCAATGCCTCCAACACGAGACGGGTGTGGCGGATTGGGATACCTTCCTCCAGGAGGCGGCGCAGAACATCGGCAATCCGAGGAATCGGCGTCGTGCGTAGCACCTCTTTCACAAGCTCAGAATATTCCTGCTCCATTCGGCCCAGGAAATGTCGGGTCTCTTGGATGCCCACCAATCGCGGTGCGTAGCGGGTCAACGCTGCATGGACGCGCAAGGCGAGGAGTTCGCCGGGAGCCCTATGCTCCGTGCCGGCGCCCGTAAGGGCCTTTGCAGGGGTATGTTCAACCGGGAGTCTGTCCGTTTTCGGCTCACGTCTAAGGGGGACACCGCTCGAGTCGACGTGCGCTACATCGGCTCGGAGCGCCATCTGGTTTGGATCTAAGGCGTCCTGTTCGACTGGCACGCCCTCGACATCAATTCGGAATTGCGATTCAGGCAGCTGCTCGTCAACCAAGACAGGGATGCGAGGAACGATAATGCCCAGATCGGCTGTGACCAGGAGCGAAACGCGCCCAATATGTTTTTGCAATTCGGCTTGATCGACCGCCTGCATAAGATCTGGCGCTAGAAAAAATGCGATCGGGAATTCCTTCGCAGGCGCGGCTTGCTTAGGCTCCGCTGCAGTTCCACCTTTCGCATCGGCAGTGCCGGCGCCCAGCACATCAGCCTTGACAATGCTTACCGCAGCGAACACTGCGGCCAGCATCAGAAAGACGGGGAGGGGAAACCCAGGAACGAACCCCATTACAACCAGGACGCCGGCCGCCAGTCGCAAGGCTCGAGTGCTGGCCGTGAGCTGACTGACCATTTCTGTACCGAGGTTGATCCTCGCCGTCCCAGTCACACGGGTGACGATGGTCGCCGCAGTAATGGAGAGCAGAAGGGCCGGAATCTGCGATATCAATGCATCGCCTATCGTCAGCAGAGTGTAGTGATGCAGTACCTCGCCGAAGGACATGCCCTTGGAGAGCAGGCCGATCGAAATTCCACCCAGCATGTTGATGCAGATAACCACCAGCCCGGCGATGGAATCGCCCTTCACAAATTTCATCGCGCCGTCCATCGCGCCATAGAGTTGGCTTTCCTTCTCCAATTCGGCGCGCCGCCGGCGGGATTCGTTGGCATCGATGTGGCCGTTGCGTAGCTCTGCGTCGACCGCCATTTGCTTGCCCGGCAGAGCATCCAGCGTGAAACGCGCCGCCACTTCTGCCACCCGTTCGGCACCCTTCGCGAGGACCATGAATTGCACCATGGTGACGACCAGAAATATGACGAAACCCACCACGATATTGCCTGAAATGACGAAATCGCCAAAAGTATGAATAATGCTGCCGGCCTCCCCCTCGGCCAGGATCAGTCGCGTCGTTGCGACCGTGAGCGCGAGACGGAATACAGTGGAAATCAAAATAACGCCGGGCAAAGAGGAAAAATCAAGTGGAGTACTGACATACAGGGCAACCATCATCAGCAGTATGGCCAACCCCATATTGAATCCTATCAGGGCGTCGACCACCACGACCGGGATAGGCATGACCATCATCGCGACAGCCAGAAGCAGCATCAACGCAACCATTAAATCCGGGCTGGCCGGCGCACGCTTGATGAAGTCACGCAGGACGTTGGCCATCGAGACACCTTTGCAATCGGTTGAGACTTACTCTGCTGTTACGCCATGAAACGTGGCTTTCGAACTCCGAAGGCGCCTCAGCCTTGGCCAGCGCGTGACCCTGCATGAGAGCCACAAGCAGGCGCGAAATGGCTGGGCAGCAAATGTTTCCAACGCAGCCAGCTTGTCAGCACCGAGCGCGACAGGATGTTTGGCTGGCCATAGAGTGCTGCTTGATGGGGCCTGCGAGCTTTCAATATTGGAGAGCAGCAATGCGGCCATTCCTGCTCAGCAGCACACGGCTGTCCTCAATACGTTCGACCACCCATCCATCAGCCAAAATGGCGCCGACAAAATACTTCTCGCTGTCGATGACAATATATGGTTGGACCCCATGCCACACAGCTTCGACCGCGATTGCGGATGGCGCCTTCTCCTCTTTGATGAGCACTCCGTTCACCAGTGTTAGAGTACCCTTGGTGCGACGATCGAACGATTGCTGAAGCTTCTGCCAACTGATGACCGATTCAGACGTGACGGTGCCTTCGGCGGTCACAACACCCTTTGCCGACCCAATCTTGACGTCGAGAAGACCCGCTCGATCGACTTCCTCCTGCAGCTCTTGGGCCGCTGCCTCCGTAAGTTCATTGTCAGCGCGGTGACTGATCGTTCTGGACGCGACTTCAGCCCGAAGTGAATTGGGGCTCGATCCACTTGCATTGCCAAGATAGGAGATCGTGCCTGAAAGCGCGCCGATCCCGAGTGAGCTGATTATGACCATGGCGAGCACACCGATCGGTAGGCGCGGTATGCCGGTCGAACCAGGCGGCTCTGCATCCTGCACGGACAAAGCAATGGACATCTCGCCTACGAGCAGGACGACAGGAAGGGGCACAACAACGGACTGGCCTGCGGCGATATTCCGGTTGCCCTCGATACTGAGTCCGGGTGCAAGCGCCTCCAGTTCGATCGACTTGCCAAGAAGAGTTACACGAAGGTGATGCGGTGCCAGTCCCTGCTCGACAAAGACCAAATCGGCATCGAAGCCGCTGCCGATTAAACACTTTTGAAGATCCGTCTTGCCGGTCAGACCGCAATAGTGCCCCGAACGCACTTCGAAACGGAGGGAAACGGCGTCATCCACAGAGCATCTCTCAAACAGGATAGAAGCCGCATGGCAATTGCCATGCGGCTCATTTCGGGACTACGTCGCGTCAATAAGGAGACGCGCTAGGGGGCAGTCTAAAACCCGCTTCCGACATTACGAAACGCGTTCGTCGGCGGCCTTCTTGATGGTCTGGAGATTGGTCGTTAGAGTGCGCAACTGGACACTCCTTTTCGTCGCCTCCAAGCTAACATTGGTTAGTTCCTGCACTTGCGCCTGAAAAGCAGTAGCATCAGCTCCGCTTGTATTGCCGGGAGTGCCACTGTTAGTTTTATCGGTATTGCCGGCGCTACTGGTATTGGTATTGCCTGATTTTTTATTATTATCAACTGCAGCCATGATCATTCCTTTTTCTGTTGGAGTTGTGCCGTCAATAACGGCCTGTATGACCTCACGCCGGATTTCCCGCGTCAGGCATCTTCTGTGTCATCCAAAGCTTCATCGGCCTCAGCCATCGCATCGTTCGCGAATTGGAACGCGAACGATCGCAGGATACTTTGGAAGGCTTCACTTTGTGCTGCAGACTGTGAGTTGTCTTGAAGTTGATCATTTGAAACGGTCCGGTTATCCGCCCGATCGTTCCCGCCAGCTGCCTTGCCATCATTCCCACCAGCTGGCTTGCCATCATTGCCATCAGCCGGCTTGCCATCACCAGAATGCTCGGATTTCGAATCCCCATGGCCCTTTCGGATCAAGGAAGTCCCGAGGTTGCCAACTCCACTCCCAATTGCTGCTATCATCAGGTACTCCGGCATTTGCCATTGGCGGCGACGTGTTAAAGGTTAGCCTCGATCAAGCTAAGGGCGGGAGCTTTCGAGAACCTGACGGCTTTTGACAAAAACCGGCCAGCGCAAAAACGTATGCTCTGCAGGATGTTGCTCTCGCATCGAACAGTCGACCACGATCTCGGCTGTTCGGCCAATCCCGCCGTCCACGCATGCCGCGACCGAATGGCAGCCGCAGCAGCTCGTTTGCATCCTCGATGCTGTGGTGTCGAACAGGAGACACGGTCCACGTGCTGCATGACCGCAATGACCGTATTCTTGCTGGCTCCACGGGCGCACGCAACGAGCAGGAACTCGGTCTTTGCATCACCATTCTCTCGCCTGCACATCACGGCCCGGCGCGGTGAGCTCATTGGCTTCGAGAAGGTCGGCGACCGTACGAACATGGGATGGTCTGCCGGCTTTGGGAGGCCGGTGCGGATCCTCTTCTCACCATATCGAAAGCTTGAAGCGGTCGGATTTTCTTGCCCTGTTCGTGAGAACTCCCATCGTCAGCTAATCGTCAGCCAAGCGGTCTATCTAGGCCGGCCGTGCCTGACCTTCGGATCCAAAGGTCCCGTCTCGACACTTTTTGTAACTATAGATCGAAATGGTCCGCGTGATACGCAACGCACACGCTTCTCTGAAGCAAATGTGTGACTTTGTCGGTGGCGAACGAGAGGAGTGACGCATCAATAAAATCGTCAGGCACGTGTCTAGGAAGGGGAGCTAGCCGAGTTGGTCTGATTTCATTCGCTGTTCCTGGAAATCGGCGGACTGAAGCGCTGATAATCTCAGGACATCGATGGCAACGTTGCGAAAGTCCTGTGAGCTCGGGCCAATCTTGGCCTGCTACTGAGAAGCACTTTGGCGGGAACATTACGCCGTCGCGGGTCTGGCTGACCGTGACGTTAACCGAAAGATGCCGCTGGTCTCGTCAGCCGCCAGCACAATAGCAGCACATTCTCGCCTACTACGGAGACGCAATATGAAGGGCATTGGCCGACCACGGAAATCGCAGGCTGAAACTGGAGCCAGCCGCGCGGGGCGGGCGAGCAGTTCCCTTTCGCAATCAAGTCTTGCTGCGGGAGAAGGTGGACAGTCATTCGATTCCGTTGTGGAGCAGATGCGCTCTGGGGACGCCGATAGGAGGCCCTCCTCCCTTCCAGTTGCGCGCGGTCCAGGCGATGCCCGCGAAAGTCTGCCAGGCGCCTCGATTGGCGAAGATCAAATCCTGAACACACCGCCACGTGGAGCCGCTGCGCCACCACGCGGAACCGTAGCGCCACGTGGCGCAGCCGCAAGGCGGCGCGGTTCTCCCTCCATGTCTGAGGGCGAAGCCATGGCGCCGGTCGGTAGCCAACTATCAACCGCGCAGGTGGAAGGCACCAGCTCATCGTCAAATAAAGATATCAGTCCGACACAGCTCAGAATGAACAGTCTTGTTCAACAACTGACTGATTGCGAGGCTGCGGCCAGGAAAACCGACGTCCCCGAGGAGGCGGTGGAGCTGATCAGTGGGGTCGTCGATGCAGCCTCAGCAATTCTGGAGTACCGCGCTAGCCTGCCTGCGGCTGAGGCGCAGACAATTATGCCAGACGACAAGGTGCGTAGATGTTGCCAGATCGTGTGCGACGCCGCGAATGAAGTAGACAAACTTGGCCTGTCGACGATCACGAAATTGGACAAAAAGACCAAGAAAGCGGCAGGTATGGTCGATAAACTCTACTCCTACTCCCAGGCGGACCGGCAGGAGCTGTTGATTTTAAATGTGGAGAACCACCATACGGCGGCAATTAAGTGGTGGGAAAAAAAGGCATGGCGCTCCGAACGGCAGCGATCCGCCTGCGCTGCCACCGCTAGCCTATCCAGTGGAACGCCCGTGATGCGGGAAGCCGAGCGGTGCGCACTGCGGCTGCGTGCCGGCTCGGTACTGAGTGTCAGGATCTGGCTGGTCCGTGAGCGGATCGGTCTTGCGCGGGCCAAGATTGAACTGCGGGCGAGCAGGTTCGAGCCAGATTTGAAGGAACTCCTCGTCGGTCGAAATGGAGTGGTGCAGCTGATGGCAAGCGCCGCTCAAGAAGCTCTTCGCGCCCTCTCTTTGGCGAAGGGCATAATGGATGATGGCAAAACACTCAACGCTCATGATTGCGCGGTTGTAGAAAAAATCATGGAGCGGCTTTCGGATTTTGGATTGGCGTTGCACGAGGTGCATACCAAGCTAAGCCATACCTACCCAGATGCCGGCCTCCCATTGAAACTGTTCGAACGGATCGTGGACGATGCATGGATCACTGCGCACGATGCCATGCACTTGTTGAACCTGCAGTCTCCGCCGTCAGCCATCATGGCGCCACAGGCCCAGGCGGGCGCTGCGATGCCGGCCAGGGCAGGCGCTGCGATACCGGCTGACACTGCTGGTACGGCTGCAGTGTCAGAAGGCACTACAGCGCGAAGGAAAGGGAAGTCAAAGCATAAGTCGGCAGCTCGCGCCGGGACTTCTGCCGCCGGGCAGCCATCAACACCAGTCGCTGCGAACGCCGGCACAGTGCCAGCAGCCAAGGTTCTCGCGCGCTCGGATCAAGTTGCGAGTACACAGGTGAGAGCGCAAGAGGTGGCTGCGAGTTCGTCGGGGGCAGGCTCGACAATCGGGGGCGCCGCGTTGTCAATGGAGGTATTGACGGAGCGGCTCAAACGATTGGACGAACTTTTGCAGTTCGATCTGGCCGGTCAGCAAAGCGTCGTCTCCCAAGTGCGCCAGATGAAGCCTGAGGAGGCCGGTAAGGTCGTGGACGATGTGGCCCAGTACCTGCGAGCCCAGGCCATTGAGATGCAAACCTGTCTCGCCGGGTTGCAGGGGCGTAATGTACGCCTGCTACTCACCTCCACCCAGCTACCCAAAGTGCACGAACGCACAGACCAGCTCAAAGGGTTGCTGAACATGGTGCTGGGACAGGCCAACGCATTGAATGAAGGAAAAGCCGGCATTACGACTGATTGCATGAAGACCTACGCATTTCCGGCGCAAAAATACCTGGAACATTTGTGCAATGCCGACGAATTGATGCCGCCGGAGGCACCGGTCGCGCTGCGTGGCGAGCCAGGAAAGCTGTTTGAGATGAAGCTGCAGCCCAAGATGCTGGTCAATGGTGCGATGCCGAGCCCGATGTGGGTGCACATCCACACGAGTCGCCCCGTCATGGCCAGAAACTTGGAAGGGCTGGCTGATTCCGAATTCACCGCTTGCCACGTTAAATCCAACGAACAGCGCGGCTACAATCGAGAGCGAGAGGAAGCCGATGCTAGGTCCGGTCGCGAGAAGGTCATAATTCATCGCGGCAAACTCACCCCCGCTTTCTGTAAGTCCTTGTTGACCTCAGGGCTTGGCCGCCAACCACGCCATTCGCGTGCCGAGCTCCCGTCGGCGCAGGCTGCATGACAGGGCACTCAGAATGCGGCCGGCCACGCTGTGAGTCAGCGAGCATTTCTCCTGGCCAAACCGCGAATGCCGCTGCGCGAGTTGCGGTCCGGCGATTGGAGTCGATCGGCTACCGTCAGGGCCGATTTGCGATGTCGCGTTACCGGCTGTTGACGTGGCGGCGTATCTTGCCTCCCATCCAACTTATCGCCGAGATCGCGCCGCCAAGATCGAGGCGGAAGGTCTTCCTGCGAGCGCGGAGCAGGCATAGCCGATCCGATCGGGATCGGCGCATCGCAACGACCCAACGGTGTGGTGGAGAAAATTGGATTCGGGAGAGCTCGGTTCCAAGAGGCGGAGTTCCGGCCCGAATACAATCCGCTCGCAAGCACCCACGATGCGCATCCGCAGTTTATTGTCTGGGAGATGGGCTGGATTGCTCGGCGGCGCTGGCGCTAAGGCGGGGCTGTCGCCGGACAATTAGCATTCACTGCCAACAGCCTTGCAACCGTCACCAGTTGCAAGGCTCGGCGGCGGGTCGACAAATCACATGAAATCGTCGTCGGACCCGCTATCGCTGCTGTCGCTATCCTCGGTTTTGTGGAGATAGAGTGGAGGTTTGCCTGCACGCTGCCACTCACCGGCACTGTTCTTCGTCCATTTGTCGGGATGCTGCGTAGGGTCAAGCACCAGGTCGCCATGATCCACTTCAACAAACCCCATCGTCTGCGCGCGCGCTTGTGCTTCCGGATTAGCCGCACGCCAATTCAGCAACGGTCGGTCGCCGTCTATCCGAAGTTGATGCTCCAGCAGAATATCGCCCGCATTTTCGACGAGCGGATGGGCGACTTGAAGATCCACTATGGAAGTGACCTCAGTTCGACCAGGAAATTGTTCCCGCCAACTTTCCGATTCGAACTCGTTCATGCTGAATCCGCCTTCCATTCTCAGCAGTCCGGCACTCCGGTCTCCCAATTGGTAACTGAAATATCGCGCGTGCTCCGTATCTCGACGGATGCCATATTGCTGAGCAACGTCCGCGGTGCGCCTGGCTCGTGACGATACGAACTCCGAATACTCTTGAGGATTGTCGGCGATGTGCGTGATTTCATCACCATGAAATTGCCTCACCTGTCTCCTGAAGGAAGTCCTGTTGATCTCCACCACAGGAGGTCGGGAATTGAGGGAGTATGCTTGGGGAGCCGCCGATGATGAGGCGCCGCTACCTTCCGATCCGGATAAGTGCATTCGGGCAAATGTGTCCGCGAACCCTTCGCTTCCTGCATCCGATTGCTCGCCGGCATTATGCGCGCGGTAACTATCGGATGAGCCACCAATTCGACCATACATGACGATTCGTACTCCTATGTTTCGCAACCGAGCTCAAGTTAGCACGGCTGTTCAACATAGGGCGCTTAGTTGACGACTAGCTGACGAGGGCATTCCAACGGCTGCACCAATCAAATCCGCACTGCCGGCCTCAAAACCTCGGACTGCGCCACGCACCGGCCAGCAGAGGCTGCA
This sequence comes from Mesorhizobium sp. M7A.F.Ca.US.014.04.1.1, assembly GCF_003998745.1. Taxonomy (NCBI): domain Bacteria; kingdom Pseudomonadati; phylum Pseudomonadota; class Alphaproteobacteria; order Hyphomicrobiales; family Phyllobacteriaceae; genus Mesorhizobium; species Mesorhizobium sp. M7A.F.Ca.US.014.04.1.1. The sequence goes on from NZ_RZRW01000003.1 coordinate 21,839, forward strand.
AGGTCATGCCCGGAGGACTTGCCGTAGTTGCTGGGTGGCAGATCCGAGGGGAGTGATTGCCCCAGGCCCGCGGTTGCGCGGTTGGCCTGACAGAGACACTGGGGCACGGATGGCCAGCCGACATTTGCCACTAGCATGGAGCCAGGTCAGTTTTGAACTGGGCAGTCGTGGACTTCCATGACTAGGCCAAGCCTGCGGCAAAGAATGCTTTCGCGACAGGCTGGAAATATTGCATAGGAACCGCGTGGCCGAGTTTTGTAGTGCCTATCAGCTGACGCGCTAAGACATGGTCATGGACGATCGTCAGGCGTAGTGCCCGCGCCTCGCTCAACACATGTGAAACGCGCTCACCTTCGGCACGGCAAACTAAGAACGGCACCCCGGTTTCACCGCGAACGTAACGCAGACCGATCAGGACCGCCCTTCCTGTTAAGACCAGCGTGGCGCGATGCACGCCAAGCGCAGGCTCGTCGGCCGCCTCCTCGCGGATGCGACGCTGTTCACCTTTCAACTCTGGCGCTCCTTGCTGATCCTTCGACTCGCGCGTCACTTCGGTATTGGTCATGCGCATTTCGCGCAGATACAACGCGCGCTGGAGCAGAAGATCGATCAGTCCGCCGACCAGCAGTGCGCCGGCGCCAATTCCCATCAGCAATTTTGTCTCCATAAAGATGAGGCCAACACAGCCCATGCCGCAGATCGGCAGAGGGACCATTGTCTTCCACATCCCGAGAAGGACAATGGAAAAGGTTGCGCTGAGAACCAATACCTTGAACATGGTCTTGCAGACTTCGACCATGGAACGAGCAGACCCCAAGCGCTTCAGCCCTTCAAAGGGGTCAATTTTCTTAAAGCTGAGCTTCATCGGCTCCAGAGAGAAGACAAATCCACCATTGGCTAGCAGGCTGGCCAAAATCACCGCGGCGACAAGGGTTCCAAGCAGCGGGCCAACAGCCGCGACTGTGAGTTGGACGAGCACAACCAATGCCTGCGGCACCGCGGTATCGAAAGGTAGGCTCTGCAACTTGGTGGCTAATAGGAGCGCTTCCCGGCATTTGTCCTCGATCACGCTGCCTCTTAGCCAAAGGTAGCCGAGCCCAGCGCAAGTCCCGACCGCGCGGACGAAATCGGAGCTACGTGGCAGCTGTCCTTTTTTGCGCGCTTCACTTAACTTCTTCGGGCTGGCGGCGTGTGTCTTCTCTTCACTTGTGTCGCTCATGGCAGCAATTTGTCGAACCACTCCAGCACGCCGTTGGCACGTGTGACCTCCAGTTTCATGCTCTCCACCAGATAGGCAGCGTAGGTGACCATGAGAACTGGAAAGACAATGTTCTTGATTGCCGGAGACAGTTGGCTCGCCTTAAATTGCGGGGCAAAGCGACGCAGCAGCATCATCGATATATCAATCAGTATCAGGAAGAACACGACAGGCCCCGAAACCAATAATGCCGTGCGCATTATGCTGTCGAGAAGCCCCAACAACTCCATTGCTCCTGGCCCGCTCAGTGTCGGGTGAAACTGATACACCGGCCAGATCAAGTAGCTGCGGTACAGGACACTGATCAAAGTTTCCAGGCCTCCTGATCCGACGAATATGGCAATCGCAGTGATCCCCAGAAAAACGCCCATCGCGGAAGCCTGACTGTTCGTCGCGGGATCGGCCGAAGCGGTCGGGCTGCTGATGCCGCGTTGGTTGTCGATAAGCTCCCCGGCAGCCTGAAGGCCCCAAAGCGGAATGCCAAGAAAAGTGCCAAGGAGTACACCGACAAAAACTTCCTTGAATCCGAGCAGGGTTAGCTGGATCAGGCGCGTATCAGGATCCAGCGCCGGCAATCCGCCGCTGACGTGTGCCAGGCATGGTAGTGCGAAGCCAACAGCCAAACAGCCCCGGATCAGCCCACTGATCTGCGAGCGTGTGAATACGGGAAAGATCAGCATGATGCCCATCGCGCGGGCTGCCCCAAGACCTGCCGCAACGACGAGTTCGAAAGCCGTCTGGATCAGAATTTGAATATCGGCCGATGGCGCGTCCATGGGGCGGACTAGTAGCTAAGTGTCATTGCGGGAAACTCGGTGAAGATCTGATCGGCTAGCTCTATGAGCGGGGCGCTTAGCACAGGAGCAAACAGCCCAATCACCGCGACAACGACCAGAAGCTTCACGGTGAGCGGCAAGCTTTCATCCTGGATCTGCGTCGCCGCCTGGAGGATGCCGATGACGAGGCCGACAACCACTGATGCAATGAGCGGCGGTAGAATCCAGATCATGAAAACCACCAGTGATTGGCTCATAAGAGTAATGATGCTGGATTCAGTGATGATCAGCCTCCCGGTAACGTATAACTCAGCACAAGCCCATGCATCAATTTTGACCAACCATCAATGGCAACAAACAAGAAGATCTTGAACGGAACAGATATAACAGTTGGTGAGACCATCGACATACCCATTGCCATCAAGATAGTTGTCACTATCAGATCTATAACAATAAAAGGCAGATAAAGTAGAAATCCTATCTCAAATCCGCGCTTCAATTCTGATAGCAAGAAAGATGGTACAAGTATTGCAAAGTCATCAGGCGTGGCTGCAGCGTGCATTTCCTCTGGCCAGACCTTTTCTGTCGAAGATAGGAAAAATCGCCGCTGCTCTTCATTTGTGAATTTCTTGAGATGCTCGCGCAAGGGCTCACTTCCGGCTTTAGCGGCGCTTACCCAGTCGTCGAATGTCTGATAGTGGAGCTTGGGATCCGACATGCGGTCATAGGTCTGCTCAGCAACGGGCGCACTAACGAACATAGTGAGGATCATCGCCGCGGCGTACAGCACCACATTGGGTGGTATGGTCTGGGTCCCGAGCGCATTGCGGACGAGGAAAAGAACAATTGATACCTTTACAAAGGCCGTTGTCGTGGCAACTGCTAAAACCAGCAGACCGAGTCCGGCGGTAACCGCAAGAAGCGCCAGGATTGTCGGCTGAGCTTCACTCATTGCATGCAAACCCGCCACGGAGCCTGATGCCCAGCTCTTCTCCGATGCGGACAATGTCGCCACGCCCGATACGCTGACCATTGGCCACTATGTCGACCGGGCCGTCGATCGGCCATCCAAGTTCAAAAATATGCCCTTCGCCGGCACTTCTTAATTCCCCAAGAGAAATAGGCCAGCGGCCGCATTCAAAGACAAGCACGATCTCGACATCGTCGAGATCCTTAGTAAGCTCCAGTTGCGATCCGGGTTGTGTCATATGCGCACTCTCCAAAGGACACGGTCGCGGGCGGAAAGGCCCCCGCAAGATTAATTCATCGCCGTCAAGATCCGCCTCGGCGCACAACTGGCCGACAGCTAGGGTGATCTGGCCGCGGCCGAACGGCGCAATATCGGGCAACAATGCATCACCGACACATGCGCTTCGAAGAAGCGCCGCAGGAAGGCGAAGCGTGCCGACCTCTCCTGCAACAATGAGCGGGAGCTCTGGAGGCAGCCCGCCCAGCTGCCGCGGCAACTGGGCAAGCAGTTCGCCTAGCGCGCGAAACGCAGGCGGTACTAAGCCGTCAAGTGGCGTGAACAGGAATAGACGGCCCTTGCCCTTGACCGCGCCGAAAATGATGTCGAGTTCAAGATGAGGAGCCAGCATCGTGGCTTCGCATACCCGCACGAGTTGCACGTTCAGACGCGTCGTCTCCTCCAGTCGAGTGACAAGCGGCTCCAGAGCGAGTTCGAGAATTAGCGAAGCAGTTGGCTCGGAAGGGAAGGCCAAGCCGTTCTGCACTGTCGTGATGAACTCCTCTACGAGCGGGCGCGACAGTGACAAGATGACCGTTTCGGCTCCCACTCTCCAGACGCAGTCAAGCATCGGAATGGCAGCAGGTTCCTGCTGCCAGACAAGCCCTGCCGTTCGCACCGATAGCGGCACCTCGTTGATCCGGCTTTGAAACGGCGTGCGCGGCGCTGCTGTATCATTGAGCCACGAGACAACCGTGTGGGACAGTTTCAGAACTGGTTCGAACATGGCGGGTGTGACCGCAGCGCCTATCAAAGACTGCACGGTCGTGTCATTCGGACGACCTCTTGCGACCGTCGGATCCGGTTGCGCGGCATTTAGGCAAGCGACCCCCTCGCATATTTCAGCAGTATCTCATCGTCGGCCTCGATCTCGGCTGCGGCCTCCGAATGAGTCTCGACGGCGCGCCGCACGTCGTCCTCGATTTGTTGCCATTTGTCCCTTGCCGCCGAACATATGACCCATAGCTCCCTCGTCCTGGACGCCGCCATCTCAGCCTCCTCTTGAGCGATTTGGGTATCATCAAGCATCTGCCGTCTGGAATTGATCTCAGCGGCAAGTTGTTCAGTGTGAAGGCGGTGACGGTCGAGCGCTGCGCTAGACAAGTTGTCGAGTGACATCAGATGCTGATAGAGCGCTGCTTCTTTTCTTGAACAATGTTGCTGTATCATTGCAAGCTCCCTAGAGGCATTTTGTACGGCTGAGGCGGCCACATCGCGCTGGGCTTCCTTCTTGGACAGCTCGCCAAGGGCACGACGCTCTTGCATTTCCTTCAGAAGCCGTATACTCGAAGACTGAATCCAGTTTACGCGGTCAGACGCGACATCCATGCGACCGTCTCCTCGAAATCTGACGCGTCATCTTCGCTCTGGCGCAGAAACTCCCTCAGTTCGTCGATTGACGCGACAGCCCGGTCAGTCAGGGGATCTCCACCTGGCTTGTATTCGCCAACATTGATCAAGAACTCGGTCTCGGCATAGCGCGACAGGAGCTCGCGGAAAATGGATGCTGCCTTGCGATGTGTCCCCGAAACGACTGCATCCATGACGCGGCTGCGACTCTGCAGCACATCAATAGCGGGGAAATGCGATCGCGCCGCAATAGCGCGTGAGAGGATGACATGGCCATCGAGAATACCACGCGATTCCTCGGCGATTGGATCACCCGTGCCATCACCCTCTACAAGCACCGTATAGAAGGCCGTGATTGAGCCCCGCTCACCCATGCCGGCGCGCTCGAGCAGGCCTGGCAGCATGCCAAAAACGGAAGGAGGAAAGCCCCGTCGCGTCGGCGGCTCACCCGCAGCAAGGCCTATTTCGCGCATAGCGCGGCAGAAGCGCGTCAGCGAATCCAGCATGAGAGCAACGCGTAGGCCTTGATCGCGGAAATATTCCGCGAGCGCAGTCGCCATTGGAGCGCATTGCGCACGCTCTACCGCCGAGCGGTCGGATGTTTCAACCACGACGACCGTACGGAGAAGGCCCTCTTCACCAAGATTCCTTTCGATGAATTCACGAACTTCCCGTCCACGTTCGCCTATGAGCGCCACTATGACGACGTCAGCGGCGGCACCCTTTACGATCTGTGACAACAGCGTCGACTTGCCACCACCTGGCTCGCCATAAATCCCGATCCGCTGGCCCTCGCCGCACGTCAGCAGACCATCGAGGACACGGACCCCAAGCGGGAATGGCCGCTCAATCATGCGCCTCGTCATCGGATTGGGGGCTCTGCCATGCAGGGGCCGAGTTTCGACGGTCTTGATTTCGCCTTTGCCGTCCAATGGGCGGCAACGACTGTCGATCACGCGACCGAGCAAATCGCCGCCGACGGGCACCTCACGCATTCGGCCAGTGGCCACGACCTCTGCGCGGCTGGATAGGCCCACCAAGTCCCCGATCGGTGTCAGCAATACACCATCACCCGACAGGCCGATCACCTCGGCCTCGAGCGACAGCCCGGTTCGCGGGTCCTCTAGGAGGCAAAGTTCCCCAATACGAGTGTCTGGCAAGACGGCATGAACCAGTGTGCCGATAGCCCGCGTGATCCGACCGCGCACCGCACGCGTGTCAATTCGCTTGGCCGCAGCCCTCAAAGACGAGATTGCTGGAACGAGAGCTCGAGTGTGGGCGTCAGCGTTATGTTCTGGGACGGGCTTTCTCATAGCTCGCCTTTCTCACAGAGCGTCCCGAAACCAAGGCGCAGCGCGCGCATCTGGGCGTCAAGTCCAAGGTCAACATTGCCGTACTCGCTCCACAGCACGCAGCGTTGCGGCGACAATGTCGGGTCGGGCTCGATCCGCACCCTTGGTCGACCATCCTGGCCGTCGCATCGAGCAAACTCTCGTGCAAGCATGTCGACTTGCATGGGAGAAACATGAAGGCAAACGTCGGCGCCGCTGTATTGACACTCTATGGCGTGACGAACAGCCCTCACCAATAGCTCGCCCGGATCGAAAGCGCCGATAAGATCGCTCAATATTTCCATCACGAGCTGCGGCAATTCCTGCTCCAGAGCCGCCTTTCGTCGCGCGATTTCGGAGATTGTCTCCGCAATCAACCCTGCCATCTCCTCGGTGCCTGCATTCGAGCCCTCCATGTGGCCGCGCGCCCACGCCCGCTGGTAAACCGCGCGTGCCCAGTTTCGAACGCGCTGCCGATGCCGTTCTGCCGCGGCAAGGGCTTGCGCGGCGCTGTGCCAGGTTTCGAGCTCGCTCGCGGGTATCAGTGGTCCGACTGGACGCATCTGCGGCGCTATTGGCCCCTCGGAAAGTTCGACTGTCATTTCACCGGGGTCTCTGTCTCAAAATGAGCTACTACAAGTGAAAGCAATTGGCCGGCGGCGGTCCAATGCTCATGTGCTGGAGTCTCCGCGGCAGTCCCCTCGGGCAATCGAAGAAGCACGCGGTTACGCTCGGTCGCTGAACTGTCCTGGAGCCAAGCTCCAAGACATGCGTGTCCATCGTATTCGATTTGCTGAGCGAGTTTTTCTGGGTCCGAGATCAGTCTTTTGTCAACAGCATGCAGCAGGTGTCGGATTCCGAATGCGTGTGCATCCACGCCGATGCGTTTAACAAGGATGGCAAGCTCAGGCTGAGAGACAAACGCGACCAGCGAACGGGCATGCCAGATACTACCAGCAAGAAGGGTCGCTCGATATGGATCATGCCCGCGTAGAAGGTCCGGCCTGCAGCCGATGTGGTTCAGATCCACGTCATCGTTGCCCAGCAATTCTGCCAGCCTTGGATGCAGTCTGGAACACTTCTGCAACTTCACTAACGTTTCGGCCGATAACGCTGGATCAAGACGCGCCGCAAGACGGGTTGGATGGGCCGAAGCCGCAAGCTCGCTCGCGCCCGGAAAGTGCGGACCATCAGGTCGGGCGGTCTGTATAGGCATTGGCAATGAGATGTCACCCACGTCCAATTGCAGGCATTCTTTTGCGAATGGCCTCGACAGCAGAAGCATCCCGGCGCCCCTCGACCTTGGAAACGCCGGTTGATTGCTTGCGCCGACGCGTAACAACGCCGATCAAGAGATAACAGGCCACGGCGAATACGGCTGCGGCAAAACCTGTTACGGTCGCCAGAAGTGGCGCAGGAAGAGGTAGTGATGCTTGTGGCAAAACAGCAGTCGGATCGGGCCGTTGCTCGTGTGCGGAACGTTCTACCGGCACCAAAACCACTTCCACCTTATCGTAGGACAGGCCTTCGATGCTGTCGGCTACAAGCATCTTTATCTTTGGCAGCAGAGCCGCGACATTTGTTTTTGCGTCGTGCCTGATAAACACCGAGGCCGAGGATGGCGTGGCACCGGCTCGCACAAGGTCGTTATGCGGCAGCACGACGTGAACACGTACAGAAAAAACGCCATCGATATCGCTGATCGTCCGCGACAACTCTTCGCTCAGGGCATACACGTAACGGGCACGCTCTTCGGTCGGCGAGGCAATCAGGCCTGATCCTTGGAATATCTCACCGAGGTTCTTGAAGGATTGGCGCGGCAGCCCCTTGGCGTTCAGAAGGTTGATTGAGAAGGCGAGCAGCTTTTCGTCAACCTGGATCGTGCTGGTTCCATCCTTGGCGACCACCCGGATCGCGGCGACCCCGTTGTCTTCAAGAAGTGCGAGCATTTCATTTGCCTCACGCTCTTGCAATTGCGTGTAGAGGTCGGCTTTGCAAGCAGTGAGGGCGACGAGAACTGGCAGCATGACAAGTCTAACCGACCGCCACCCTGACAGGCCACGCATGATTTCGCCCTCGGCCAAGCCAATCATGCGCGCGGTTCAGCCTTCCTTCAAAAGTTTATTCACGGATGATGTGACGCCGCTGACGCCTTTGGAGATAAGCGCCACCTGGGTGACGCCGTTGTAAACATCCCGAAGACCAGCCATCATCGTTTCGAAGTCTTGCCCTTGTTGGGGAATGCCCGAGATTCCGGTTCCCGCCTCACCTGGAACGGGAAGCTTCTGCGCCGGTCCCGGTAGAGCGCCCTTCGAAAGGGCTATGTCATGGTCGAGCGCGGGGAAGGAAACAGTGTTGTGTGGATATAGGGAGGAAATCGTCTGCAACACGCGATCGCCCATGCCGCTCGTCGGCGCAGCCGCGCGCTGAACATCCATCGCCGCAGCAACTGGCGCCGCACTCGCTGGCCCCGCGGCGGCATCGTTTTTCAGCGAGTCGGCTGCATGCCCTAAGGCGCGCTCAAACTGGGCCTGCTCGACAATCGACGGTGATCCGACCCTGGGGAGGCCAGCCGTTAGAGTGGCAGAGATCGACGTGACAGGCATCATCATGTAAGGACTCGGTTGCTCTCTCTGACCGGGCGAGCCCCGCCCATTCATCACCCGGTGTCGGCGCAACACTCCTAGGGGGGCAAGCTGACAACAAGCTGACTAACGGCGGCGTCATTTCGACAATCTAAAATCTCTTCGGCAATTTAGTCACTTGTGATGATTTCAGCGTTTGGTTTATCAGTGCGACATGCCGAGAACGCTTATCCAACCCGTCACCCTGCATGTTTTGAGACTTCTTTGTGCCGGGTTTTTTCTGTCCACCGGGATTCACCCGGCGCATGCAGTCCCGCTGTCCCTTCCGGCGACACCCTATAGATACACGGTTCTGGATCAGGAGCTCGCTGCAGCGTTGCAGGAATTCGGCAACAACCTGAATATCAGGGTCAACATCAGTCCTGCGGTGAAGGGGCGAATTCGCGGACGTATGCCTGATTTGCCACCGCGCGCGTTCCTCGACCGCTTGACGAACCTTTACGGTCTACAATGGTACTATGACGGCCTTGTGCTCTATGTGTCTGCTGCACAAGAATCGCAAACTCGAATGCTTTTGATGACGTCGATTCGCTTCGATGCGTTCAAGGGGGCTCTCGACAAGCTTGATATCTCCGACGAGCGCTATGTGGTCAAACCCGTGCCAGGCAATGGCCTCGTCTTCGTTTCCGGTCCACCGCGCTTCGTCGCACTCGTGGAGCAGACCTTTAACGGCTTGGTGGCGCAGGCGCAGGCGCAGACTCACATAGCGGCAACGCCAAAGGAATCAGTGCTGATCTTGTTTCGCGGCTCCTCCACTACGGTCGTTCGCGACGGACGACCGGATGCTTCTTATTCTTCTGACATCCCACAACAGGATAGCGTTGGCGGGAAGCCTGAGCTGGGCAAGAAATGAACATTGAGGATTTCCCGCAGCTCTGAAGAACATGACTGCGGCTACCCCTTTGTGAACTCTTCGCAAACTCGTCAGTTTCTCGAAAGCTAATCCGCTCATGATGAGTCCCGGCAGCTCTCGCGGTGACTCCGGCCATTGTGTTGGACCGAACCTTGGAGCCGGCCCGGAACACAGCAATTGAAGGCAGGGCAGGCGCATTCGTGACCTGCCGACGCTTGGAATTGTCGAATTTTGTGAAACGCAAGGGATCTTCTGTCGGGGTCTCTTGTGGGGATTTCAACGTCACGTCTGAGGATGCATAATGTCGGCCAGTAATCTTTCAACTTTCTACCGCTCAAATTCGCTACAGTCCGCAAGGGGTTGGCCGGGCCTGAAAGTTTCCCATTTTGCGACCCAGCATCAGCAAAGTGCATCGTGCTTCGAAGCGATGCTGTCCACTTGTGTGCTGGCAGACAAGCCCGGCTCTTTCGCGCAAGGGGATCTGCCAGCGTCGAATCTTGATTCGACAATGGATAAATTGCGGCAGGACCCTTTGGGCCATCTGGCACCGGATGTCTTGACATTGAATGGCTTGGAGCAACACCCACTGGATCTGCTGCCGCCAAATATGAGGGCGGCTCTCAAGGAGGACCAATCGCAACGCTCCAAGGCGACTGAAGCCCAACATCTGCTCGGCGTCACTCCGAAGATCGAGCCGGCTCCCAGGCCGAGCCCCGGAATCACGTGGAACGGTGGGTCGCTGACCACGGCTGAGTTGCAGATTGTTGCGGTACTCAACCGTCACAAGGACCAATGCCCGCTTACTTGGAAGTCGTTGACCGACAAAGCCAATGATCCCTCTACGCCACCGGATCTGAAAGCGGCGATCCAGGGACTGCAGCAGGATTCGGGACTTTTTTATGCGATTGGCTCGCAGGGCGACGGCCGCTGTGGAGGCAAGATCAACGCCAAGGACTTGGCCGGATTTTCAAACCACCACCCACAAGTTGCTGCATTTCAGGAAGCCCAAGCGCGAAGCTACGAGCAGAACTACATACCATCCGACGGCAGCGGAGGTTTGCAGCCTTCGGTCATGACCTTGAGCGATGCCTTGCGGGAGTTTTACCGGTACTCCGAAAATCTGTCCAAGGACCTGAGTCTGGATGAGTTCAAGAAAATGGTCGGCGGCGAATCGAAAAACGGCAAATTTCCGCCCCAGGTCATTGCGGCGGCGCAATATTTCCTCGATCACCCCGATGCTTGGAACCAGTTGTGCGGTGGCTCGAAAGGGAAGATGCACAAAGAGGATTTCCTGCAAGTCGCCTCATCGTCGATGAGCCTCACGCAAACTGAGCTGAATACGGTCGAGATGATCAAGGACCATCAGGACACGTTCTTTGGAAGCGGTGTTCTGACTCGCGACAAACTGGCGAAAATGAAAGACGACAAGAGCCTTGATCCGAAAGTGCGGGAAGCAGCCTCTCAGCTCCTTTCAGATCCTCTTTTGTTTGGCCTCCTGAACAATTCGATCACGGGCTATAAGACCCATCATAAATTCTTCGACTTTGGCGGCGGGCATACGGTTGATTCCGGCAATATCAGCAAAAAAGACTTTGCCCATTTTTGCACAAACATGTCGTCTGCGAACCGCAACGTTCAGCAGCCAATCACCCACGGCGCCCAAACCGCAGAAGAGCAGAATGCCGTCGCGGACATGAAGATGGGCCTGATGGACCAGCCTGACATTAAGTCAGCCAAAAAGAACGGCGGGGCCGTCATGCACGTCGTCGACTCCGTGCTCAAAATCGAGACGAAAGTGCTCGACTTGGCGGCAACGGCGGTGGGACTGCTCAGCTTCATTCCGGGCCTCGGACAAGTAGCCGATCTTGCCTCGATGGTTCTCGAGGCTGAGTCGCAAGCAGCCAATCTCCTGCGTACGGCCATTAACGGAGGCGATATGAAGCGAGCGCTGGAGGAAGCTGGCCTCAATATGGCCGCGCAGGCGATCGGCCTTATCGCAGGCCCCGAGGTCAAGCTGGCCATTCGAAATGGGCTCGTAAAGCACCTGATGGAAGAGGCCTTGGCGGCAGGCATTGATCTTTCGGTCTCGACGGCGCAGGACTACGCAGAAGGCTATGTGAATAACCTCAAAGCGCGCCTTGCAGGCGGCCCTGAGCAAAGCCTAGGCCTTCCGAGCATGCCATCATTCCAGAGTGTGGCAAGCAATGTGCCCTTCGTCGGCATTGCCTTATCCTAGCCGTCGCCTTGCGCGGAAGCTTTGGCTCGCGCGCTGACATAAGGGTCATTGTGGCACAAGCAGGGGTTCATCCGCATCAACGCAAGCGGTGTTCCTGACGCCATCTGGATCGGACTGTGAGGGGGATGTCCGAAGTCTGTGAAGACTTCGGTATATGACGACTTCAGAGTTACGCTGAGCCCAGCCATCTCGAGCCGGTGCGCCGGGTCGAGGTTTTCACGGGCGCCGGCCGGTAGCGGGAATGGTCTCCGGAAGGCACGGCGCGGATGGTGGCGGAGCGGCGCAGCCGAAGGAACGGCTGTCGCGCGCCCAGGGCGGCCTCCCGAACAGCAGACGATGATCTCCTGCCTTGGGCCTATATCCTCGTGCCACGCTCAAGGCAGTCGGCTGAAAACAGCGCTGATTTAAAACAGCATTATCCTGCACTGCACCCTCGATCCTTGCGCTCACCGATCGCTCGTCGACACGCACGCGGTCAAGTCGTTATCGGCGCTATGCCGATGGGCTTCGAGAGCAAGGTGGACGCTGAGCGGTGCGTCAGCCTCAGGGCGCGGCTGGCCAGCTTTGGGTCTCACGCTCTATGACGGCAACACCCGGCTGATCCACTTGGCCTGTTCGCGGGCTCCCGGCAGCGGCGCGGAAGCCACGGTCCGCCTTCCTCGGCTTCAGGCCAAAGATACCGCAGCATGCTCCAGAGCTATGTCTGCCGCCTTCGCCCCATCGTCGCTGGTCATGTGGAAAGGACAAGCAGGCTACGCACCCTATAATCCCGTCGGGCAGGATTCGACAGTCGACGGCGAGACATTCGCCAAACCTCCCCCTTGATTCTCAGCAACGTTAAAAAAAATTCACATAATGTTCGTGAGTGTAGTCTCCTGTCAGGTGGTACATTAGCCCCAATATCTGGCGTCTTAGTCGTAGAAAGGACTGTGATCTATCTTCCATTAGCATCCATACCAGCGGATTTACAGCAAATGACGAGAGAGGTCTCATGCGGATTGATGGGGATAGAAGGGCTAGCGGCTTGCTGCATCCCGTCCGGGTTGATGCTAACCAATGTTGACACTGGTAAATCGCCTAAGGACGGCAGCGCATCTTGATCGCCTTCGAATCCTGGGCCTTTGCGCGCATGCGGATCTAACCGTCGGCGAGCTGGCCGATATTACCGGTCTGCCTCGCGAGCAGGTTCGACGCCACGTTCGGCGGCTGGTCAGAGCCAACTTTCTTTGCTGCAACGAACAACGTCCGCAGTCTTCGTACCATATGCAAGCAGGAGGCAAGGATGGCGAGCTGGCTCAATTGGTGGTCGATCTCCTGCCCCACGATGATGGCCATCATAAAAGAGACCTACAACGCCTGGAAGCAATACAAGACGCGCGGTTGAAGGGACCGCCTGCTTGATCGTGAAATAGATCAGTCCAAATGGAGCGCGACTACCATGGATAACTCCGCCGGCGGCGCCATCGCGCAGCCCGACACTTACGGGCGGCCTCACTTAGCCGCCGTCGACTCCCGCGTTCACGAACTGCTTCTAAGACAGGAGCGTCAGGAGCGGACAACTCTCAAACTGATCGCCTCCGAGAACTTTGCCTCCTCGGCGGTGTTGGAAGCGACCGGGTCGATTTTCACCAACAAGTATGCCGAGGGATACCCCGGTGCGCGCTACTACGCCGGAAACGAGATCGTCGATGAGCTTGAGACCCTCGCGATCGAGCGCCTGAAAGCGCTATTTGGCAGTGAACATGCCAACGTCCAGCCTTATTCAGGCTCGCCAGCCAACCAGGCTGTCTATCGCGCGCTTTTGAGCCCCCGTGACAAAGTCATGGGCTTGCCTTTACCCGAAGGCGGCCATCTGACTCACGGTTGGTCCGTCAATTTTTCCGGCAGCGATTATCAGCGCGTCCCGTACAGGCTGCACGAAAAGACACAGCAAATTGACTATGACCACTTGCGCGAGACCGCCAAGCGGGAACGCCCGAAGCTAATTTGGGTCGGCGGAACTGCTTATCCGCGTATTTTTGACTACGCGGCAATGGCCGAAATTGCTTCGGAGGTGAACTCGTATCTGGTGGCTGACATCGCCCACATCTGCGGCCTGGTTGTCGCAGGAGTGCATCCGAACCCCGTGTCCCATTGCGATGTGGTCACCAGCACCTCTCACAAGTCGATCCGCGGTCCCCGGGGTGGCTTCATTTTATCAAGGAATGAAGACCGTTATCAGCCCCTCCATCATCCGAAGAGCAAACACAATCTGGCCAAACGTATAGACCGCGCCGTGTTCCCTCTTCTGCAAGGCGGACCGCATATGAATACTATCGCCGCGCTTGCCGTCGCTTTGCAGGAAGCAGCGAACTCGTCCTTTCGTGTCTACGGTCAGCAGATCGTCCACAACGCCAAGGCTCTGGCCCAGGCACTTCTGGAGCGAGGTTATGAACTCGTCACCGGGGGCACTGACAATCACATGCTGATCCTTGATCTTCGGGACCGGTCGCTGTCAGGCAAAGCCTATGCGGAGCGCTTATCGCGTGCAGGCATCATTGCGAATTTCAATATGGTCCCGGGCGACCGGCGGCATCCGGCGCTGACAAGCGGCATCCGCTTAGGGACACCAGCGGTGACGTCCATGGGCATGCGCGAAACGGAGATGGTGCAGATCGCCGCTTTCATCGACTCGGTCTGCCGCCAGCCCGATGACCAGGAAGTTCATGCGAGCGTACGAAGAGACGTTGCCGACTTCTGCACTGCGTTCGATGTTCCCGGCATCCCCGACCGATAAGCCACCCCAATCCAGAAACTCCTCACTAACTCCAGCACTTGAAGCGAGGGCATTTTTATGACCAGGCAGTTCGTGTTCTCTTCCGAATCCGTCGGCGCGGGACACCCCGATAAGATGGCAGACAACATCTCCGATGCCATTCTCGATGCGGTCCTGCGCACCGATCCGAAGGCGCGCGTCGCCTGTGAAGTGTTGGTGAAGACGGGGATGGTCGTTGTGGCTGGCGAGATCACCAGCCATGCCCACATCGATTACAGCCAAGTCGCCCGCGATACGATACTCGATATTGGCTACGACGATGATGCGATTGGCTTTGATGGTCGACGTTGCGCCGTCGTTCTGGCCCTCACCGAGCAGTCGCCCGACATAAGCCAGGGCGTTGATGAAGGACGAGGGCAGGATCTCGGGCAAGGGGCAGGGGATCAGGGCATCATGTTTGGATTCGCATGCAACGAGACGGATACATTGATGCCCCTGCCGATCCAACTCGCTCACCATTTGACGAAAAGACAGGCCGAGGTCCGGAAAGCGGGACAGCTTGGCTGGCTGCGTCCGGACGTGAAATCTCAAGTGTCGGTACGCTACGAAGGGCTCCGCCCGGTGGCGCTGGATACCATAGTCCTGTCAACGCAGCATGACGAAGCGGTCTCACAAGCCACGGTCCGCGAAGGCGTCATTGAGGAGATCATAAAACCGGTCCTGCCGGCCCACCTGGATACTTCGGGGATCAGATTTCTGGTCAACCCAACAGGGCGGTTCGTGGTCGGTGGGCCTGCCGGCGACTGCGGCCTCACAGGACGGAAGATCATCGTCGATTCCTACGGTGGGACCGGGCGTCACGGCGGCGGTGCCTTTTCGGGCAAGGACCCATCCAAGGTTGACCGCTCGGCGGCCTATGCCGCCCGGTATGTCGCGAAGAACATCGTTGCCAGCGGCCTTGCGGAGGTCTGCGAGGTTCAGCTTGCCTACGCGATCGGCGTGGCCAGTCCGGTTTCTGTCATGGTCAATACCTTCGGAACCGCAAGGATCGAGGAAAAAAGGATCGAGCGCCTTGTTCTCGAGGTTTTCAATCTCCGACCGAAAGGCATCATCAAGATGCTTGATCTCTTACGGCCGATATACCGCAAGACGGCGACATACGGACACTTCGGGCGTGAAGAGCCTGAGTTCACTTGGGAGAAGACGGACAAAGCTGACGATTTGCTGCGTGAAGCCGGACCGGCAGCTGCGTGAGGGCGGCTGGATCAAGCGCATGCGGCAACCCATTTCAACTCGCGAGACCACGCCCGGCCGGCGTGGCAAGAAGCCGGCTCGGGTTTTGGCGGAGATTTTGATGCCGGATTATGACGTGCTTTGCATCGGCAATGCCATTGTCGACATCATCGCCCAGTGCGACGAGGAATTCCTCGAGACCAACGGCATCATCAAGGGCGCGATGAACCTCATCGACACACAACGCGCCGAACTGCTCTACAGCCGCATGGGCCCGGCGATCGAGGCGTCCGGCGGCAGCGCCGGCAACACGGCGGCCGGCGTCGCCAGCTTCGGCGGCCGCGCCGCCTTCTTCGGCAAGGTCTCCAACGATGCGCTGGGCGAAATCTACGCCCACGACATCCATGCACAGGGCGTCGCCTTCGACACCACGCCGCTCAAGGGCGAGCCGCCGACGGCGCGGTCGATGATCTTCGTCACCCCTGACGGCGAGCGTTCGATGAACACCTATCTCGGCGCCTGCGTCGAGCTTGGGCCGGAGGATGTCGAGGCCGATAAGGCTTCTGGCGCCAAGGTCACCTATTTCGAAGGCTATCTGTGGGACCCGCCGCGCGCCAAGGAAGCGATCCGCCAGACGGCGAAGCTGGCGCACGCAGCAGGCCGCGAAGTGTCGATGACGCTGTCGGATTCGTTCTGCGTCGACCGCTACCGCGACGAATTCCTCGAGCTGATGCGTTCGGGCACGGTCGACATCGTCTTTGCCAACAGCCACGAGATCAAATCGCTCTACCAGACATCCTCGTTCGACGAGGCGCTGGCGCAGATCCGCAAGGATTGCCGGATCGCCGCCGTGACCCGCTCGGAAAAAGGCTCCGTGATCGTGCGCGGCGACGAGACGGTGGTGATCAAGGCGACCGCCATCAAGGAACTGGTCGACACGACGGGCGCCGGCGATCTCTATGCCGCCGGCTTCCTGCATGGCTACACGCAAGGCCGCGACCTGCAAACCTGCGGCGACCTTGGCTCACTGGCGGCCGGATTGGTGATCCAGCAGATCGGCCCCAGGCCCCGGCAGAATCTGCGCCGCGAGGCTGAGCAGGCGGGATTGCTTTAACAACCGTCAAGCTGCCGCCCCTCACCGTCGCGCAGTTGTCATACATCGCACCTACACGCAATCTGGGCGTCCCGCGACTGACATTTCGGTGCGCCCTCAGTCAGTTGGGGTGTCAAGAAATGCTGGACAGCATGCTGTCGGGCGGCAGGATTCGTTGCCGCCGCGATTTCCGTTTTCCGCACTAGAAGTTCAACAATCGGCCGCAGCTGAGGGGGAGCGCGCGGCCAGAAGACAGATGCATGAACAGATTTCAAATCCAGGGCCTCAAGCAGGACGACTTCGCGGAGATGGTCGCGGAAGACGTCGAACGTGCACTTGCCCACTATGACGAGGCCATCAACAAGCCCACCATGGTCTCGGTCGGCAAGATCGCCGGCAGCATAGCGTCCGCCGTCACCTTGCTGTCACCGAAGCACCGGCGCGCCATCGACGCCATCCATGCCGACCTGCCCGGCCTGGCGTCGAAATTCGTGCGCGCGCTGGCGGCGGAAGCCGCGCGCCGCAGCGAAGCCGGTATTGCCGGCGTGACAAATCCGCCGACGACCCCGTTGGCCGATGTCGAGCCTCCTTCGCTGCCAAAGTCCGACGATCTCGAATCGATGCTGATCGAGGACTGGGCCGGCCGCGTCGCCGGTTCGACCTATCTGGAAGAGCATCTGCGCATCGCCCGCTCGACCCTGCACCGCTGGCAGCGGCGGGGTGAGGTCATCGCCTTGCGCAAGGGCGGCCGCAAACATGTCTTCCCGCTGGCGCAGTTCGTCGACGGCCGGCCGGTTGCAGGCATTCGCGACGTGCTATCCCTGATCACCAATCCGAGGCTCGCATGGCTGTGGCTGACGCGGCCCTCGGCGCAGCTCGACGGCCGCGTCCCGATCGACTTGCTGCGGCAGGATCAGGTGGACGAGGTCGTCGAGGCCGCGCGCGTATTCGCGCCGGGCTGAACGCCTCGCGGACTCACCGCTGAGGCCAGCCCCTCAAGTCCCCGCCGTGTACGCCGCGATCGCCGCCATGTTGACGATATCGCTGTCCTTGGCATTCAGCGACACGATCTGAACCGGCTTGTTCAGGCCGACCAGCAGCGGCCCGATCACCGTCGAGCCGCCGAGTTCCTGCAACATCTTGGTCGAAATCGAGGCCGAGTGGAACGCCGGCATGATCAGCACATTGGCCGGGCCGGTCAGGCGGATGAACGGATATTGCGCCATGGCGCGGGCGTTGAGGGCGACGTCGGCGGCCATTTCGCCGTCATATTCGAAATCGACGCGGCGCTTGTCGAGGATGCGCACGGCTTCCTGGACGCGCTCGGAGCGTTCGCCCTGCGGATGGCCAAAGGTGGAATAGGCGAGCATGGCGAGCCTCGGCTCATAACCCATGCGGCGGGCAAAGCCTGCCGCCTCCTCGGCGATGTCGGCGATCTGCTCGGCGTTCGGCATATCGTGCACGGCGGTGTCGGCGACCAGCACGGTCTTGCCCCGCGCCAGCACGATCGAGACGCCGATGACGCGGTGGCCGGGCTTGGCATCGATGACGCGGCGGATGTCGTCGAGCGCGGTCGAATAGTTGCGGGTGACGCCGGTGACGATGCCGTCGGCGTCACCCAGCGCCACCATGCAGGCGGCAAAGTGGTTGCGATCGTTGTTGATCAGCCGCTGGCAGTCGCGAAACAGGAAGCCTTTGCGCTGCATGCGCTCGTAGAGGTAGTCGGTGTAGATGCCGTTGCGGCGCGACAGCCTTGCATTGATGATCTCGATGCCTTGCTTGTTGAGATCGATGCCGGCGTGCTTGGCGTTTTCCTTGATGACGTCGTCGCGGCCGAGCAGGATGGCGGTGCCGAGCTTCTGGTTCACATAGGAGACGGCGGCGCGCATGACCTGTTCCTCCTCGCCCTCGGCGAAGACGATGCGCTTGGGCTGGCGGCGCACGCGGTCGTAGATGCGCTGCAGGGTCGAGGCGATCGGGTCGCGGCGGGCCGACAGTTCCTGCGCGTAACGGTCGAGGTCAAGGATCGGCTTGCGGGCGACGCCTGAATCCATCGCCGCCTTGGCGACCGCAATCGGAATGGCCGAGATCAGGCGCGGGTCGAACGGCACCGGGATGATGTAGTTGGGGCCGAATTTCGGCCGATTACCCTGATAGGCGGCGGCGACGTCGTCGGGCACGTCCTGGCGCGCCAGTGCCGCCAGCGCCTGGGCGGCGGCGATCTTCATGTCGTCATTGATGGTGGTTGCCCTGACATCCAGCGCGCCGCGGAAGATATAGGGGAAGCCGAGCACGTTGTTGACCTGGTTCGGATAGTCCGAACGGCCGGTGGCCATGATGGCGTCGGTGCGGATCTCGGCCACTTCCTCCGGCGTGATTTCCGGATCGGGATTGGCCATGGCGAAGATGATCGGGTTCTTGGCCATCGACTGCACCATGGCGGTGGTCAGCGCGCCCTTGGCGGAGAGGCCGAGGAAGACGTCGGCGCCGTCGAGCGCCTCGGCGAGGCTGCGCGCCTCGGTCTTCACCGCATGCGCCGACTTCCACTGGTTCATGCCTTCGGTGCGGCCCTGGAAAACCACGCCCTTGGTGTCGCATAGGATGATGTTTTCCGGCGAAAAGCCCATCGCCTTCATCAGCTCGATGCAGGCGATGCCGGCGGCGCCGGCGCCGTTGCAGACCATTTTCGTGGTCTTCATGTCACGGCCGGTGATCTCCAGCGCGTTGATCAGGCCGGCGGCGGAGATGATCGCGGTGCCGTGCTGGTCGTCATGGAAGACCGGGATGTCCATCAATTCGCGCAGCCGCTGCTCGATGATGAAGCATTCCGGCGCCTTGATGTCCTCGAGATTGATGCCGCCGAAGGAGGGCCCGAGGAAACGCACGCAGTTGATGAACTCGTCGGCGTCCTCGGTGTCGACCTCGAGGTCGATGGAATCGGCATCGGCGAAGCGCTTGAACAGCTCCGCCTTGCCC
>NZ_RZRW01000401.1:0-5486 GCF_003998745.1 Mesorhizobium sp. M7A.F.Ca.US.014.04.1.1
CGCGGAACCCGCCATAGCTTTCGCCGGCGAGGAACAGTGGCGACCCGGTGCGGCCGTTCTGCGCGAGATAGAGCCGGATGAAGGCGCCTATCGAGCTGGCATCCTGGTTTACGCCCCAGAAATCGCGCGTGTCCTGCCCCGGTGCCTCGCGGCTATAGCCTGTTCCCACCGGATCGACGAAGACGAGATCGGTCATGTCGAGCCAGCTGTCCGGATTGTCGATCAGTCTTTGCGGTGACGGCAGGAATTCGCCGTCGGCTCCCGTCGCGATTATCCGTGGACCGAGTGCGCCGATATGCAGATAGGCGGACGCTGCTCCAGGGCCGCCGTTGAACACGAAGGTGATCGGCCGCTGCTGGTCTTTGGCCCCGCTTGCCGGCGGCTCCAGTGTGTAGGCGACGTAGAAGATCTCCGCCGTGACGTCGCCCTTGCCCGATAGCAGCGACAGGGTCGCCGCCTTTGCCTGGTAATCCAGCTTGCGCCCGGCCAGCGTGATCGAATGGTTGGTGGTCTGCGGCGGCGGCAGCAGGGATAGCACGCCGCCCGAGGGCGCCGGCCGCTCCGCCGTTTCAGCCAGGACGGGCTGCGCCAGGACGGCGAGCATCGGCAGGATAAGGCAGATCAGTTTCAATTTGACCGGCATGATGGCTCCGCGACAACGACTCCCGCATAGGTATGGCCGAGAGGGTCGAAGTCAAAGGAAATGGCTGATTTGAACTTGCAACGGCTTGCGCTAGAGCCGGATGATTTCAGGTCGATCGACCTGAAATCTGAATCCGGCTCTAAATCAAACAGATGGAGCATGATGCCGTCCGAAAACCGCTTCACACTTTTCGGCATCATGCCTAGTATGAATTGGAATGCAGTCGAACCTTTCCCTCGATCAGTTTGGGCGCTGGAGCGGCGGTGTCGCCGCTGCGGCCGTTGCCGTGACACCCGAAGAATTGTCGGCTCGCTTCACGGCAGCGGCGAGCGAGTTGCTTGGCTCCGACCGCGCCTATGTCGGCTTTTACCGTCGCGACATCACATCCCTGACCATCGACGATGCCGGTCCCGATCGCTGGAACCGCGACTACGATGCACGACTGTATCGCCAGGATCCCTTCTTCCAGAGGTTCGCCAGCACAAGGCAGGATTTCCTGTTGCCGCTGTCGGCACTCCGCAATGGCGACTTCCAGCGGACTCCCTACTATCGCGAATTCTTCGGCCCTTCCGACAGTTTCGACGAGATCACCGGCGTGTTCAATCTCGACCGGCTGACCGCTGGCTATGTCACTTTTCTCAGGCGAAACGGGGCAGAACCGTTTGGCGAGCAGGATCTGGCGACGGCTTGCGCGGCAAGCAGCGCGACAAGGCTCATTTTGGAAAGATTGCTCCATCTGTGCCGCTTCCGGCACAAGGGCGCCGCAATCGGTGACGCTCGCTCGCGGCTGAGCAGGCGCGAGACCGAGATTGCGCGGCATCTGGTCGATGGTGGCAACGCCAAGACGATTTCGCGATGCCTCGCCATCTCGCCCGGGACCGTCCGCAACCACATCAAGCAGATCTATCGCAAGCTCGGTGTGCACTCCCAGGTCGAGTTGCTGGCGGCCATCCGCGAAGCCGCTTGAGCCTGACGGCTTCCGCCCGGCTCTGTCTTTTTGCTTTGACGCAATTCCCAAGGGAAAGCGCTACGCGCTTTTCCCGGGAAAACCGCTGCGCACTTTTTCTGGAATTGCTCTATTGTCCCGTCACGATGCGCGTCCACATGCGGTTTTGGGATCGCAGCAGCTTTGGGTCGTTGTTGTCCACCACGAACAGTTTGGCCTTCACGGCATCAGGCGGAAAGACGCCGGGGTCGCTGGCTATGGCCTTGTCCATCAGCGGCAGGGACTCCGGTATCGCATTGGCGTAGGAGACATAGCTGGAATTGGCCGCGGCGATATCGGGCCGCAGATTGAAGTTGATCCAGGCCTGGGCGTTGTCGGGATGCGGCGCATCTTTCGGTACCGCCATCGTATCGAAGTTGATGAGCGTGCCTTCTTTGGGGATGGAATAGGCGATCTCCAGCTTCTTCACGGATTCCGCCGCACGGGTCCTTGCCTGGAGTATGTCGCCCGACCAGCCCAACACCACACAGATGTCACCGTTGGCGAGGTCGTTGATGTATTTCGACGAATGGAAATAGCGGATGTAGGGCCGCACCTTGACCAGCAGGTCCTCGACCTTGGCGAGGTCGTCGGGACTGGTCGATTTGGGGTTGATGTGAAGGTAGTTCATCGCCATCGGGATGACTTCAGCCGGCGCATCGATGATAGCTACACCGCAATCGGACAGCTTCTTGACCACATCGACGTCGAAGACCATGGCGAAGGAATCTGTCGGCCCGTCCGGCAGCCGCTGCTTCACCGCAGCGACGTTGTAGCCAATGCCGTCGGTGACCGCCATATAGGGCACTGCATGCAGGTTCTGCGGGTCGGCGCCGGCGATCAGCGCGAGGGCTTGCGGATCGATCTTCGAGTGGTTGGCAAGCTTCGATTTGTCGAGTTCCAGGAAAGCCCCTGCTTTCACCTGGTTCTTGAGGAACGGATAGGCTGAAGGGTAGACCACGTCATATCCGGAGCCGCCGGTGAGCAGCTTGGTCTCAAGCACCTCGTTGCCGTCATAGACGTCGTAACGAACCTTGATTCCCGTTTCCTTCTCGAATTTCTCGGCCGTGTCCGGCGCGATGTAGTCGGACCAGTTGTAGACGTTGACGATCTTTTCCTCGTCCGCCGAAGCCGCATTTGCGCAGACGCCGCAGGCAAGCAGGGTTGAGAAGATCAGAGCGCGCATGAATGTCCTCCGTTTTCGCTATGTGTTCTCGGCATGCTCCGTCCCTCAACGTCGTTGCGGGGCATAGACCGGCAAGGTGATGCAGGCGACATTGCCGCCGCCCAGCAGGATCTCTCGCGAGTTTTCGATGCCGACTATTCGGTGGTCGGGAAACAGCTCGGCCAGCGTCCGCTTGGCCTTCACATCGAGATCGCAGCCGAACTGCGGCACCACCACGACGCTGTTGCCCGGATAGTAGTTGATGTAGCTCGCCGCGATCCGGTTTCCGGCCGGTCGCGCCCAGGTCGAATCCAGCCGGTCCACGCTGTCGCTTTCTTCCGGCGTCATCTCGATCGGCAAGGGATGGGGCAGCCGGTGAACTTCCAGCGCGCGGCCCTTCGCATCACGAGCCGAACGCAACACCGCCTCGGCTTCGCGCACGATCTCATATTGTGGGTCGTCCCGATTGTCGGTCCAGCTCAGCACGACCACGCCGGGGCGCACGAAGCAGCAGACGTCGTCGACATGGCCGTCGGTCTCGTCGAAGGCAAAGCCGCGTGGCAGCCAGATGACGGTGTCGACACCGAGATAGTCGCCAAGCTGGCGCTCCACCTCGGCCTTGCCGAGATGAGCGTTGCGATTTCGGTTGAGCAGGCATTGCTCCGTCGTGATGAGCGTGCCCTGACCGTCGCACTGCAACCCGCCACCCTCGGCGATCAGAGGTGCGCGGTAGCGATCCATGTTCTCGATTTCGAGCACTTTTTGCGCCGCAAGGTCATCCAGGTCCCATGGCGAATAGAGGCCGCCGTCAAAACCGCCATAGGCGTTGAAGATCCAATCGACGCCACGCACGTCGCCTTGATCGTTGACGACGAAGTTGGGACCGCTGTCGCGCAGCCAGGAATCATTGGTGGACATCTCCACGACACGCACATGGCCAGGCAATCGCGCTCGGGCATTCTGCCACTGGCGAGCAGAAGCCGCCACCGTCACCGGCTCGCTTTGCGCGATCGCCGCGGCGACATCGGCGAACAGTTTTTGCGCGGGCTTGGCGCCGAGGCGCCAGGTGTCCGGCCGCTCCGGCCAGATCATCCAGCAGCCTGACTTGGGTTCGAATTCGCCGGGCGCGCGAAACCCATCCTGTTTCGGCCTTGTCGAGAGGGTTCGAGGCATCGGGGACCGCCGGGAAATGGAGTGATGACTTGCCCGGATCAGACTTTTTTGGGACCTTGTCCGTCAATGTCCCATTTGGGATATCGGTGTAGGCGGCTGGCACCTGTTGCGGAATGGCATTGCCTTCCCAAGGTGATCGGCGCAAATCTTGACCGGACGGCGCATGCCGGTGACGCAAGCAGTCGACGAAAGGGGAAAGCGGATGGATGCGACCGAACTGAAGGCCATGCAGGCGCCGCTGAAGCAGGCCTATCGTGACGACGCTTCGCAGGCCATGATCACGCTTCGCGCCAAGGGCTCGATCGACGACCAGTCGGTTGCCTGCAAGGTGGAGACGGGCAGGGCGCTCGCCATCGCCGGCCTGCATCCGGCAACAGGCGGCTCAGGCCTTGAGCTCTGCTCGGGCGACATGCTGCTGGAGGCGTTGGTCGCCTGCGCCGGGGTGACGCTGAAGGCGGTGGCGACGGCGCTCGAGTTCAAACTCGGCGCCGCCGCGGTAGAGGCTGAAGGCGATCTCGATTTTCGCGGCACGCTCGGTGTCGCCAAGGATGCGCCGGTCGGCTTTCGCGCCATCCGGCTCAATTTCAACCTCGACACCGATGAGCCGCAGGAGCGGATAGACTCGCTACTAAAGCTGACCGAGCGTTATTGCGTGGTATTCCAGACCATCAGCCAGAAGCCGGAACTGACGGTCAGCGCACGCCGCTGACGCCTACTGTGCTGACGGTTCTTCGGCGTCACCCTCGTCGGTGAAGGGCGAGGCGCTCGGCACGCATTGCACCGACCAGCCGGCTGGTGTCGGCTGCTTCTGATATTCGGTGATGGCGGCGGTGCATTGTTCGCGCTTGTCGAAGGTGCTGGGCAGCACGACCATGCCGCCTTGCGGACCGGCGATTACCAGATACCAGACCAACGCTGCTGCGGTCGTAGCCATGGGGATTTCCTTGTTCTGCCAGTTGGGCGCTTGTTGTGGGAGTCGCGGTGACCCTACCAACTCCAAGGAAATGACGAAAGCATGACCGCCGCACAGCTTCCCGCCGTCTCATCACAGCCGCGTGATGTGACGGCGGGTTTCCCAGCCCGATTTCGAAGCGCAATCGGCTCAGTTGGTGGCAAAACAATAGAACAAGCCATCGCCCCCGGTGCCCTTCAGCGCCTCTTGGCTGCAGCCGCCGCGCGAGGCGTGCGAGGAATTCCAGGATTTGGCGGCTGCAGAATCGTCGAGGCCCGTGCGATCATGATGGCCCATCATCGCGGCGCCTTCCGCCCCGCTCATCGTCCAGTCGCCGCAGGTCTGGTCGGCGATCTTGGTGCCGTCGGGCTTGGAGCCGGTCAGCACGTCGTGGCGGTTCGGCGTGTCACCGCGGCCGTTGACCACTTCGCCTTTCTCGTTGAGCGCCGTCTGCTTGGTGATGCCGTTGGCATCGCTGTGCAACGAGGCGACGTCGTCAGCGATCTTGACGCCCTTGGCGTTCACCCACGGCCCCTTGCCGATACGGTCGCGGGCGTCGGTGTCGCTG
>NZ_RZRW01000402.1:0-5446 GCF_003998745.1 Mesorhizobium sp. M7A.F.Ca.US.014.04.1.1
ACAGTTCATGGTCGTCGGCATGAATGGCGACGACGATCTCGCTGGTCCGCGGGTGGGCCAGAAAAATGTCAAGCGTGTGTGCGATAACGGCAAAGCCGCCAATGTGTTGATATTGCTTCGGTCCGTTGGCCTGTCCGGCGCGCGCACCACGGCCGGCCGCGACGATTACCACCGCGACCTTGCCATCCGCACTCGAAACGTGATTTTCACTTGCGTCAGTCATTGCAGATTGGCTTAGCGCACGATCCCGAAAAGTGTAATCGGTTTTCGGCAAAGATCGTGCGTCAAATATGAATCCCAAAGCGTCCTTTGCGCGTCCCACGGGGCGCGCGGCGCTTTGGCCGCACCCAGTCCCGAAGGCCAGCATTTTTCCGATTGCGCCTTAATGTGGCGTCATTCCGCGTTGCACATTGCGGCCGATATGGCTAGAGAATGTGCAACGAATGAAGATGCTTGGTTTTTGTGCATGGTTAATTTGACCAAATTGGCCGCGCCGCTTAACGTCGGCGGCGTGAAACTCCGCAATCGCGTGTTCCTCGCGCCGATGTCGGGCATTACGGACGAGCCGTTCCGGCAGCGTGCCCACGCGCATGGTGCGGGCTTGGTCGTGTCCGAAATGGTTGCCAGCGGCGAGCTCGCCAAGGGCAGGGCCGGTTTCAACCTGCGCATACGCCACTCCGGCCTGCCCGTCCATATGGTTCAGCTTGCAGGCCGCGAGGCGATGCACATGGCCGAAGGTGCCAGAATCGCCGCCGGCGAGGGCGCCGACATTATCGACATCAACATGGGATGCCCGGCCAAGAAGGTCACCGGCGGTTATGCCGGCTCGGCATTGATGCTGGATCTCGACCACGCACTGTCGCTGATCGACGCCGTTGTCGGCGCGGTCGAGGTGCCAGTGACGGTCAAGATGCGGCTTGGCTGGGACGAAGGCGCGCTCAACGCGCCGATGCTGGCGCGCCGCGCCGAGCAGGCCGGTGTCAGCATGGTGACCGTGCACGGCCGAACGCGCTGCCAGTTCTATCAGGGCAAGGCCGACTGGCGCGCCATCGCCCGCGTCAAGGAAGCCGTGTCCATCCCGGTCGTCGCCAATGGTGACGTCTCTTCGCCGGCGGAAGCGGCCGACATTCTCGATCAATCGGGTGCCGACGCCGTGATGATTGGCCGTGCCCATTATGGCGCGCCTTGGATCGCAGGTGGCGTTGCGGCCGCAGCGACAGGCGAAGCGACGCCAAATATTCCACAGAACCCGACGGCGCTCGCCGACTACATCGTGGCCCACTATGAGGATATGCTGGCGCTCTACGGCGCCGAAAGCGGCCTGCGCCAGGCGCGCAAGCATCTTGGCTGGTATCTTGATCGGCATGCCGGCGGCGTAGCCGACGACAGCCGAAAGGCCATACTGACCGCATTCGAGCCCGCGCGCGTCATTGCCTTGCTGCGCGATGTGTTTTCGCGCGATCCGCAACCTTTGACCCTGCGGAGTGCCGCATGAACGCCGCCGCCGGCCAAGGCGCTGAAATGGCGGATGCCGCCCAGATCGTACTCAACACCATCCGCCGCCCGGTGATCATGATCAGCGAGGAAGGCTTCATCACCTTTGCCAACGCCGACGCGGAGGACTTCTTTCGTTCAAGCGCGACCATGCTCGCCCGCAACACGCTGTCAAAACTCATTCCCTTCGGCAGCCCGCTGCTGACGCTGGTCGACCAGGTGCGCGAGCGCCTGGCACCGGTCAACGAGTATCGCGTCGACGTGTCGTCGCCGCGTCTCGGCATCGAGAAGGTCGTCGATCTCTATGTCGCGCCGGTACCGGAATTTCCGGGCTCGGTGGTGGTTATGTTCCAGGAACGGTCGATGGCCGACAAGATCGACCGGCAGATGACGCATCGGGGCGCAGCGCGCTCGGTCACCGGCCTGGCCGCGATGCTTGCCCATGAGATCAAGAACCCGCTCTCCGGCATCCGCGGCGCTGCCCAGTTGCTGGAACTGTCGGCTTCCGACGAAGACCGTGCGCTGACGCGGCTGATCACCGACGAGACCGACCGCATCGTGTCGCTGGTCGATCGCATGGAGGTGTTTTCCGACGAGCGGCCGATCGACCGCTACCCCGTCAACATCCATGTCGTGCTCGACCATGTGAAGGCCATTGCCAAGAACGGTTTTGCCAAGAGAATCAAGATATTGGAGGACTATGATCCTTCGTTGCCTCCGGTGTTTGCCAACCGCGACCAGTTGATCCAGGTGTTCCTCAACCTGGTCAAGAACGCCGCCGAGGCGATCGGCAGTGACCCGCAGGGCGAGATCGTGCTGTCGACCGCCTTCCGGCCAGGCATCCGTGTTTCAGTGCCGGGCACGCAGGACCGCGTGTCGCTGCCGCTGGAGTTCTGTGTGCGCGACAATGGCTCCGGCGTCTCGGAAGACATCTTGCCGATCCTGTTCGACCCGTTCATCACCACCAAGCCGAACGGCTCGGGGCTGGGGCTGGCGCTGGTCGCCAAAATCGTCGGCGAACATGGCGGCATCATCGAATGCGAATCGACGCCGCGCGGGACCACATTCCGCATCCTGATGCCGGCCTGGAAAGAAGCGCCATACGGCGCCGATGAAGACGGTGAAGGAGACCGCAAATGACCGTTCGCGGCAATATTCTCGTCGCCGACGACGATGCGGCGATCCGCACTGTCCTCAACCAGGCGCTTTCGCGCGTCGGCCACGAGGTGCGCGTCACCTCCAATGCTTCGACTTTGTGGCGCTGGGTGGCGGCGGGCGAGGGCGATCTGGTCATCACCGATGTGGTGATGCCGGACGAGAACGCCTTCGACATGCTGCCGCGCATCAAGAAGGCGAGGCCGGAACTGCCGGTCATCGTCATGAGCGCCCAGAACACCTTCATGACGGCGATCCGCGCGTCTGAAACCGGCGCCTATGAGTATCTGCCCAAGCCGTTCGACCTGACCGAACTGCTCAACATCGTCAACCGGGCGCTTTCCGAGCCGCGACGGCCGAAGATCGATGCGCGGCCGGAAGAGCAGCCCGATGCAATGCCGCTGGTCGGCCGTTCGGCCGCCATGCAGGACATCTACCGCATGCTGGCGCGCATGATGCAGACCGACCTGACGGTGATGATCTCGGGCGAATCCGGCACCGGCAAGGAACTGGTGGCGCGCGCGCTGCATGAATATGGCCGCCGCCGTGGCGGCCCGTTCGTCGCCATCAACATGGCGGCGATCCCGCGCGACCTGATCGAATCGGAACTGTTCGGTCACGAGAAGGGCGCCTTCACCGGCGCGCAGAATCGCTCGACCGGACGCTTCGAGCAGGCTGAAGGCGGCACGCTGTTCCTCGATGAAATCGGCGACATGCCGATGGAGGCGCAGACCCGCCTGCTGCGCGTGCTCCAGCAGGGCGAATACACGACGGTTGGCGGACGCACGCCGATCAAGACCGACGTGCGCATCGTCGCCGCCACCAACAAGGATCTGCGCACCCTGATCAACCAGGGGCTTTTTCGCGAGGATCTGTTCTATCGCCTCAACGTGGTGCCGCTCCGGCTGCCCGCGCTGCGTGAGCGCTCCGAGGATGTGCCCGACCTTGTCCGCCACTTCTTCAAGCTCGGCGAAATGGAAGGCCTGCAGACCAAGCGCATTTCTTCCGGCGGCATCGAGTTGATGAAGCGCTATCCGTGGCCGGGCAATGTGCGCGAACTGGAAAACCTGGTTCGCAGGCTCGCCGCGCTCTATTCGCAGGACGAGATTTCCGCCGAGATCATCGAGGCCGAGCTCAAGACCGGCGAACGTCCCGTGGTGCCGGGTGGCGGCAATCTCATTCCCGACGATTTGTCGATCGGCCAGGCGGTCGAGCACTTCCTGCAACGCTATTTCGCCTCGTTTGCCGGCGATTTGCCACCTGCCGGGCTTTATCAACGCATCCTGTCCGAGGTCGAGTTTCCACTCGTCCTGGCCTCGATGACGGCAACCCGCGGCAACCAGATCAAGGCCGCGGAACTGCTTGGCTTGAACCGCAACACGCTGCGCAAGAAGATCCGCGAACTTGGCGTCAACGTCTACAAATCGTCGCGCCAGGGCTGAGCCTTTGATCTGAACCCGCGCTCTTTTCAGGGGATCGGCTCGCGAAAGATTTCCGTCTCGGTCACACTTGTTGCATAATCGCCACAATGCGTTGCATACATCCGACGCAATCATGGCACTAGACGGCGACATGGCCCCGCAGGCACCGACAACAAACCAACCGCTTTTCAGCGAACCCGGCGCTCGTGACGGGCGCCGGCTGCTTGCGCTGCCAGGCGTGATCGCGGTCGTCGGCGCGCTGATGACGGCGGCGATCTCGTTCACCATCCTCGTTGGCGCCACGCCGATCACACCGAACGAGTCGACGACGCTGGCGTTGATTGCCCTCAACGCGGCTTTCGTCCTGATTCTTATCGCGCTGGTCGGGCGTGAGGTGCACCGCATCCTGATGGCGCGCCGGCATGGCAAGGCCGCTTCGCGGCTGCATGTGCGCATTGTCGCCATGTTCGCCCTGGTTGCCGCCATTCCGGCCATCATGGTGGCCATCATCGCGTCGATCACGCTCGACATCGGCCTCGACCGCTGGTTCGAGATCCGCACCAAGACGATCGTCAATTCGTCGCTGTCGATCGCCGACGCCTATGTTCAGGAAAATGCCCGCAACCTGCAGGGTACGACACTGTCCATGGCCTATGATCTCGATGCGTCACGCACACTCTACGGCCTTGATCGTACCGGCTTTCTCGACCTGATGAACAAGGAAGCCGTGGGCCGTTCGCTGGCTCATGCGGCGCTGATCAAACCTGACGGCTCTTTCGTCATGAGCGCCAAGACCGACACGGATTTTGCCATGCCTGAGCCGCCGGAAGGCGCCGTGGCCAGCGCTGCCGACGGCAAGCCGGTGCTGATCGAGCCGAAAACGCGCAACATCATGGGCGCCATCGTCAAGCTGCGCGAGATCGAAGGGCTCTATCTCTATACCATTCGCCTCGTCGATCCGGAGGTCATCAAGGCGCGGCAGATCGTCAGGTCCAACACCGACGAATATCGGGGGCTGGAAGACAACCGCCGCACCTCGCAGGTGGCCTTCGCGCTGCCCTATCTTTCGCTCACCCTCATCATCATCCTGTCCGCGATCTGGACCGGCATTGCGGTCGCCGACCGTCTGGTGCGGCCCATTCGCCAGCTCATCGGCGCCGCCGACGAAGTGGCGACCGGCAATCTCGACGTCGCGGTTCCGGTCAGGCCCTCGGACGGCGATGTCGCCTCGCTCGGCGATACGTTCAACAAAATGCTTCTCGAACTGAAATCGCAGCGCAACGAGATCCTGTCGGCCAAGGACCTGATCGACGAGAGGCGACGCTTCTCCGAAGCCGTGCTTGCCGGCGTTACCGCCGGCAAGCACGGCTTCGGAG
>NZ_RZRW01000403.1:0-5431 GCF_003998745.1 Mesorhizobium sp. M7A.F.Ca.US.014.04.1.1
CTTGCATGGTCCCAGTCCCACCAGGCCAGCGCCTGGTAGCGTTCGGCCGTGCGGCGATCGAAGCGCTCGCGGATCGGCTTTGCCGGCACGCCGGCGACGATCGTATAGGGCGCTACATCTTTCGAGACGACAGCGCCGGCGCCGACCGCGGCGCCATCGCCGATGGTGACACCGGGCAGGATGGTCGAGCCGTGACCAAGCCAGGTGTCGTGGCCGATGGTGACCCGCTTGGCGCGGCGTTGGGCGAAGAATTCGCTCTCGTGCTCGGCATCGTCCCAGTAGTCCGAGGCGCGATAGGTGAAGTGATGCAGCGTCGGCCGCCAGGTCGGGTGGTTGGTGGCGTTGATGCGCACGCTGGCCGCGATGTTGGCGAACTTGCCGATCGTCGCACACCAGACCGAGCAGTCCTGCATCATGTAGGAATAGTCGCCAAGTTCGCTTTCCGAGACCCGGCTACGGTCGGCGATCTCGGTCCAGCGGCCGAGCGTCGAATTCTGTACATCCGCCGTCGGGTGGACCAGCGGCGTCTCGGACAATTTCCTGGTCATGCGGCGATTTTTCCGGGCGCGAAAGCGGTGACGTCGATGATGCGGTCGGCAACCGCCTCGCGTACATCGTGGTCATGGAAGATGCCGAGCAGGGCGACACCTGCAGCCTTCTTGGCGGCGATGAGTTCGATCACGACATCGCGGTTCCTGGCATCGAGCGAGGCTGTCGGCTCGTCGAGCAGCAGGATCGGATGCTCGGTGATGAAGCCGCGCGCGATGTTGACGCGCTGCT
The DNA here is from genome assembly GCF_003998745.1 of Mesorhizobium sp. M7A.F.Ca.US.014.04.1.1. Classification (NCBI taxonomy): domain Bacteria; kingdom Pseudomonadati; phylum Pseudomonadota; class Alphaproteobacteria; order Hyphomicrobiales; family Phyllobacteriaceae; genus Mesorhizobium; species Mesorhizobium sp. M7A.F.Ca.US.014.04.1.1. The sequence goes on from NZ_RZRW01000403.1 coordinate 781, forward strand.
GCTCGCCGCCGGAGAAGGTCGCAGGCGGCAAAGCCCAGAGTTTCTCCGGCAGGTTGAGCTGCGCCAGCAAGGCGCGCGCCTTGTCCCTTGCGGCTTCGCGATTCTCGCCGCGCTCGACCAGCGGTTCGGCGACGACGTCGAGCGCCGAGACGCGCGGCACGGTGCGCAGGAACTGGCTGACATAGCCGATCGTTTGCCGGCGTATGGCCAGCACGGTGCGCGGGCTGGCGGTGGCGAGGTCGATCAGCCCATCATCATGCGTGACGATGATCTGGCCTTCGTCGACGGCGTAGTTGCCGTAGAGCATCTTCAGGATCGAGCTCTTGCCGGCACCGGAAGGACCGCCGAGCACGGTGCATTCGCCAGCCCTGATCGAGAACGAGACACCGGCGACAACAGGCAGTTTGATGCCGTCGCGCAGGTGCATGGTGAAACTCTTGGCGACGTCGGAGACAACGAGGGGGGTTGCCATCAGAAGGGCCTCCAATTGTCGTTCGTTTGCGGGCCAACGCCTCCCTCTGCCTTGCCAGGCATCTCCCCCTCAAGGGGGGAGATCGGCAGCTTTCTCGTTGCGCTTGTTCTGCAACGTTGGAGAGTGGCGAAACCGAGGACGATAGCCAATCTCCCCCCTTGAGGGGGAGATGGCCGGCAGGCCAGAGGGGGGTGCCTTGGCGCCATCGTCAAACCTGCAAAATCGAGGAAACAAGCAATTGCGTGTAAGGCGCGCGCGGGTCGTCGAGCACGCGGTCGGTGAGGCCGCTTTCGACGACGCGGCCGTCCTTCATCACCATCATGCGCTGCGACAAGAGCCGCGCCACGGCAAGGTCGTGGGTGACGACGATGGCCGCCAGACCGAGATCGGTGACCAGACCACGCAGCAGGTCGAGCAGGCGGGCTTGCACCGAGACATCGAGGCCGCCTGTTGGCTCATCCATGAACACCAGGCGCGGCCCGGTGACGAGGTTGCGGGCAATCTGCAGGCGCTGGCGCATGCCGCCGGAAAAGGCGCGGGGCTCGTCGTCGATGCGGTCCTCGTCGATCTCGACGCGCGACAGCCAGTCGACGGCGGTGGCGCGGATCCTGCCGTAGTGACGGTCGCCGACCGCCATCAGCCGCTCGCCGACATTGGCGCCCGCCGACACCGTCATGCGCAGGCCGTCGGCGGGGTTCTGATGGACAAAACCCCAGTCGGTGCGCATCAGGAAGCGGCGCTCGGCCTCGCTCATGCGGTAGAGCTCGCGGAACTGGCCGTCGCGCATGCGGTAGCTGGCGGTGCCGGAGCTCGGCAGCAGCCGGGTCGACAGGCAGTTGAGCAGCGTCGTCTTGCCGGAGCCGGATTCGCCGACGACAGCCAGGACTTCGCCCGGCCACAGGTCGAAGGAGACGTTGTCGCAGCCGACGCGCGAACCGTAGAATTTAGAAAGTGCTGCGACACGCAGCAGCGGTTCGTCGGTCATTGCGCCGGCTCCCTTGTTCCCGAGGCAAGATGGTTTTCCGGGGCAAGATGGCCGCGATAGCCGTCCGCTCGCCGCTTCTCGCAATGGTCCGTGTCGGAGCAGACGAACATGTGGCCGCCATGGTCGTCGAGGATGACTTCGTCGAGATAGACGTTCTCGGCCGCGCACAGCGCGCAGGGCTGGTCGAAGGTCTGGACCTCGAACGGATGATCCTCGAAGTCGAGGCTGACCACTTCGGTGAAAGGCGGCACCGCGTAGATGCGCTTTTCGCGGCCGGCGCCAAACAGCTGCAGGGCCGGCGAGCGGTGCATCTTGGGATTGTCGAATTTCGGCGTCGGCGAGGGGTCCATCACATAGCGGCCCTCGACCTTGACCGGATAGGCATAGGTGGTGGCGATGCGGCCGTGCTTGGCGATGTCCTCGTAGAGCTTGACGTGCATGAGGCCATATTCCTCCAGCGCGTGCATTTTGCGCGTTTCGGTCTCGCGCGGTTCGAGGAAGCGCAGGGGTTCGGGGATCGGCACCTGGTAGACCAGCACCTGGGCCGCCGTCAGCGGATGCTCGGGAATGCGGTGGCGGGTCTGGATGATTGTGGCGCTGGCAGTGTCGGTCGTCACCGCGACATTGGCGACCTTCTTGAAGAAGGCGCGGATCGACACCGCATTGGTGGTGTCGTCGGCGCCCTGGTCGATGACCTTCAGCACATCGTCCGGGCCGATGATCGAAGCGGTGACCTGGACGCCGCCGGTGCCCCAGCCGTAGGGCATCGGCATTTCGCGCGAAGCGAACGGCACCTGGTAGCCGGGAATGGCGATGCCCTTGAGGATCGCCCGGCGGATCATCCTTTTGGTCTGCTCGTCGAGATAGGCGAAGTTGTAGGTGGCGATGTCGGTCATGGCGATCACATCCACATTGTGCTATCGAATTGGCGTCCAGGACGCGGATACAGGGGCGAATTCAGATGAACTCGACCGGATGGATGCATCTCGGAATTCTGTTGGTGGTGTTCGCCGGCGTCGTTCTCTTCTTCCTTCGGCGCATGATTCTGCCCGGCCCCAAAGAAGGCTCTCAAGGTGAGTCCGTGGGCGTCGGCAATGGTGATTACTCCGGGTATGACGGCTATGGCGGTCATTCCCACGATGGTGGCGGCCATGGTGGCGTCGGGCACTAAATTCATTCCGCAGCCTCCGATCCCCTGGCATAGCGCGCCAGCCGCTCATTGAGCGTGCCGGTGTGCAGTTCGAACATGTGGTTGTCTTCGTCGTAGAAATAGATCGAGCGGCCTTCACCCTCGACGCGCGGGCGCGGCGGGCGCATGTCGAGGCCGAGCCTGCCGATGCGCTCGGCATAGCGGTCGAAATCGGCGTCATCGATCTTGAAGGCGATGTGGTTGTAGCTGCGCTCCGGCAAGGGTTCGCCCTCCATGATGGCGACCCAGATGTCACCGATCAGGAAGAATTTTTCGGGCGACAGCGAGAACTGCCTGGCGTCGCTGACATAGACTTCGCGTGCGTCGAATACGCCCTCGAGGATTTCGGTCATCCGCTCGAGATCGCGGACGATGAAGGTCATGTGGGAAAGGCCCTCGATCATTCCGCGGCCTCCCGCTTCTCTTCGACCTTCACGGGGTTTTGGCGGGCGTCATATTCGGCACGCATGCGGCGCACGAGATCGAGTTCGGCCTGGAAATCGACATAGTGCGGCAGCTTCAGATGCTCGACGAAGCCGGTCGCCTGGACATTGTCGGAGTGCGAGATGACGAACTCCTCGTCCTGGGCCGCGGCGACGACATCCTCGCCGAGCTCCTTCGCGCGCAGCGCCCGGTCGCAGAGTGCCACGGCCATCGCCTTGCGTTCGCTCTGGCCGAAGACCAGGCCGTAGCCGCGGGTGAATTGCGGCGGCGCCTTGGCCGAGCCTTTGAACTGGTTGACCATCTGGCATTCGGTGACGCGGACAGTGCCGAGCGGCACCGAGAAGGGCAGTTCGGGCACGTCGAGCTCCAACTCGACTTCGCCGATGCGGATCTCGCCGACGAAGGGGTGGTTGCGGGCATAGCCGCGCTGGGTGGAATAGCCGAGCGCCAGCAGGAACCCTTCATCGCCGCGTGACAGCGCCTGCAGGCGGATGTCGCGCGCCATCGGGAATTCGAGCGGCTCGCGGGTGATGTCGCCGGGGACATGATCCTGCGGCATGTCGCCATCCGGTTCGATCAAGCCTTCGCGGGCGAGGATCGCCGAGACGCGCGGCATGGCTTGCGCTTCCGTGTCGCGCAGCAAGGGCTCGGCGACATCGGCGCCGGCGGCAAGCTCGGGATCGAGCAGCCGGTGGGTGTAGTCGAAGGTCGGTCCGAGCAACTGGCCGCCGGGCAGATCCTTGTAGGTCGCCGAGACGCGCCGCTCGACCAGCATGTTGGCGGTGTCGATGGGCCTGGAGTAGCCGAAGCGCGGCAGCGTGGTGCGGTAGGCGCGCACCAGGAAGATCGCCTCGATCATGTCGCCGCGCGCCTGGACGATGGCGAGCGCGGCCAGTTCACGATCATAGAGCGAGCCTTCGCTCATCACCCGGTCGACGCCGAGCGCCAGCTGCTCGACGATCTGGTCGAGACGAAGGGCGGGCACCGAACGGTCGCCACGCCGGCGGTCGGCCAGCAGGCTGTGGGCGTTGGCGATTGCCGCTTCGCCACCTTTTACCGCGACATACATCTTACGCCTCCATCGTCTTGATGCGCGTCGTGCGCGGTAGGCAGGCGATGCCGCCTGATGTGGCGAGGATGATGTCGACGCCGCGCGGAAAGCGCTTGATATTCTGCTTCCACTGCTCGACGAAATGGCGTGGCATCTGCGCCGGCGCGATCGTGGCGCTGGTTTCGATGCCGGGACCTTCGAGCAATAGCGGCGTGCCGGAGACCAGATCGCTGACCTGCAGGATCAGCGTGGTCGAGCGGTCGGGATAATCCTGCGTGCCCTGCGAAAAGCCATCGAGCGCCATCATCTCGGCAGGTGCTGCGACCAAGGCGAAATGCGCATCGGCCGGTGTGTTGGCCAATGGCGCGCCGGTATGGAACCCAAGCCACGATCTGATCGCGGTGGAGGCCTGCAAAGCCGGGTCGAGCCAGAGCGGCGTGTCATTGTCGCACAGCGCCAGTGCGATGGCGCCGGCGGTAGCCGAGAGCGGCACCGGCGGGCGGGCGGAGG
>NZ_RZRW01000404.1:0-5357 GCF_003998745.1 Mesorhizobium sp. M7A.F.Ca.US.014.04.1.1
CCTGCTTCAAGGATACGAAGACGTCCGCCGCAAGCCTGGAGCCAGCATGTCGGCGTAGGGCCGTTGCATGCGTCGACCTGCTTTGCGGATCTTCATGCGGGCGCGCTAAACAAGATGTGTTTCGCCTGATAATGCGAGGCCATCTATGATCGATTCTCGCGGCAATACCGCAAGAAATCGCCATTCGCTTCGACAGGAGAATTGATCCGGTGCGGTTGAGATCTGTTTGTCTGGGCGTCGTCGCCAGCTTTTTCGTCGCCGTCATCGCCGTGACGGTGTCGGCTCGATCCTTTGCCGCATCATCTGACGTTCCGGCCTGGTTGCAGGCTCATGTCGGCAACAGCGAGGGCCAGATCTCACAAATTGTCCTCGAACGAGCCCGCGCGCTTTATCGGAAGAAGGTCGCCCAAGGGGCCGTCAAGAACCCCTGCTACTTCGCCATGGATGCGACACGCCCCAGCGATCTGGGCAATGGCGTGCTCGGCCGCCGCTACTACGTCATCTGCGAGGCCAGCGAGTCCTTCCGCGCGATTTCGTCGGGTCATGGCAGCGGGCGGAATCTGAAGGGCGTCGTCGATTTTTCGAATGGCAAGCGGTGCGCTAGGAACTTCGGCAATGCGATGGATTCATCGTTGACGGCCGGCGGCGCCTATATGACCCGCGAGGCGAAAACCTCGTTCAAGGGTTATTACCGCACTGGTGCGAAACGGGACGTGGCTTTCCAGCGCACCTTCATCCAGTTCGACGGCGAAGGCGAAGCCGCGAACGCCAGGCAGCGGGTGATCGGCGGCCACGCGGCCCAGGTGCTGCACGGCCTGTGCCTGCGCAAAAATCCGAACAGCTCGCATGCCGACCATGACGGCTTCGTACCGTTCGGCAAGCTGGTGGATTATGCCGGCGGCCGCAGCAATGGCTGCACCAGTTGGTCGCCGGCGGATGCGCAGCAGATTATCCCGATGGTCAAGGACAATCCGACGACGCTCTACATCTACCCGGAATCGCGCGACATCGCCGCGGTCGCAGCCAACCATTCACAGCCGGGCGCCTATTGGAACGCGTCCTGCCTGAAGGAAATCGGCACACCGAAATTCTGGCCGCGAAAGACCCTCGAGCCGATCATCGCCCAATACAGGAAGGATCATCCGGCACCGCCGCCGCAGCCAGTGCCGATTTGCACGCAGCCGTGACGTCCGCTTCGGCATGCGAACCATGCGCATTGATCAGCAACCCGTCGTGAACCGGTATCGATCCCGATCTCCGAGGTTTGCCAGCGTCTGACTCCCCGCGCGTCGTCGATGTCGGCAAGCCAAAGGCTGGGATAGGTTCATTTGTAACCTCGGCGCGTTGGTCCCCAGAGACAACGCGCGCCCATGGCGCGGGCGGCCGCCGCCGAGAAGGCCGCCGAAACGAAAGGCGCATCCGGTCGTTCCGCCGCCGCGCGCAAGGCAGTGCGGACCAAGGGTACCCGCGGCAGGAAGGAAGCGGCACAGAAGGCTGCCAGAACGCGAACACATCACGCTTACATTGAACGTCTTCTTCGAGGACTGGCGCTCCGGGTGACGACTATGATCGAGAGGCGATCACATGGGTAATCGCCTGCGCCTCGCATCTTCCCGCCGCGTTGTATGTCGCGAACGGATCGGGAGTGGCTGAATGCTCCTGGCGAGGAGAGTTCCCGGTGCCGTGCCAGGCCGATTGGTTGGAACCAACGGCCTGCTCTCCAGTTAGAAAGCCAGCAAGTCTGGTTGTAGCCTTGCCGCCATGTGACCGACGGTTTCAAGGCCGCCGATTGAGCTTCGGAAGCGTGGAGAGCACGCTTGATGGAGAAAATCATGAACCAATGGTCAAATGCCAAGCTCTGTGACGTAGCAAATCTGGTCCTCGGAGCAATTCTCTTCTTCTCTCCATGGATATTCGCCTTCGCGGCAGGGACACAGTCCCAGAATGCCATGGGCAGCGGCATCGTGATTGTCGTGCTTTCGGTTGCCGCCCTCTTCGCCTTTGCTGTCTGGGAGGAATGGCTGAACCTCGTTGTGGGTCTTTGGGTAGTCGTGTCTCCCTGGGTGCTTGGATTCCAGGCAACCACAGCCATGGGCGTGCATGTTGTAATCGGCGTTCTGGTCGCGGTTCTGGCTGCGATCGAGCTGTGGATGATGAACCAGAACCCGCCGACGCAGTCTACGGCCTAGCAGGACTGGGCGTCCTTGCGGCGGCCTGATCGTGACGGATTGGCCGCCGACAAATTGGCATCCCGCTGGGTCGCCGATGATGGTGGAAAATCATCTGACGGTGGCCCGCCGGGAGGCCAGCGTGCCTGCCGCCGCAACCTCGGCTGCACAGCCGCTGACGACAGCCCTGCAGACAGCGTCGCCGAAAGCCAGACAACAGGAGGTATGCCGACATGAAAGCAATCCGCATCCACGCTTTTGGCGGACCTGAGGTTCTTTCGATCGATCAGGTCCCCTCGCCTCAGCCCCTTGACGACGAGGTTGTGCTCAGGGTCCGCGCCGCAAGCGTCAATCCGATCGACTACAAGACCCGCGAAGGGTCGGTGAGCGAGACCCTGCCGGTCACGCTCGGGCGCGACGTATCCGGCACGGTGGAAATATGCGGTACGCGGGCGCATACGTTGAAGAAGGGCGACCCGTTGTTTGCGATGCTTGGTCATGACCGGGGCGGCAATGCCGAATATGTCGTGGTCAAGGCGACGGAGGCGGCTGCCAAACCGGATCGTCTAAGCCATGTCGAAGCCGCGGCGGTGCCGCTTGCCGGCATCACCGCATGGCAAGGCCTTTTCGATCATGGCGGCCTCAAATCCGGACAACGGGTTCTCATCCATGGCGGCGCCGGCGGCGTCGGTCATCTGGCGATCCAGCTGGCCAAGGCCGCGGGCGCGTTCGTCGCGACAACCGTTTCCGCCGAGGACGTCGTTTTCGTGCGTGAGCTTGGCGCCGATCAGACGGTCGACTACAAGAATCAGCGTTTCGAAGAGGTCGTCGATGCGGTCGACCTGGTGTTCGATCTTGTCGCGGGCGACACGCAGGAGCGCTCCTGGGAGGTGCTCAAGCCTGGCGGGACGCTCGTTTCCACGCTTTCCCAACCGTCGCAGGAAAAGGCAAACTTGCGTCGGGCGCGTGGCGTCTCCTACCTGGCCGAGCCGAATGCGGCGCATCTTGCCGAGATCGGCCGCCTCATCGAGGCCGGCAAGGTCACCCCCTTCGTGCAAGCCACCTACCCGCTTGGAGAGGTCGCCAAAGCGGAAGAACGGCTGGAAAATGAGCATGTGCGTGGCAAGATCGTGCTTGAGGTTTCCGCCTAGCGCGAGTTGATGCTCCTGCCCCTCTCGAACGGGTTATCCGATCCGCGCCTCGCCGTCGCTGTCCGGCACGTTTGGAAACAGCACCTTCAGCTTGTGTTCCGCGCTTGCCCAACTGCGCCTGTGATGTTGCCACAGGCACCAGTTGCTCACCGCAAAAGCTAGAATGCCGACAGTCACGGCGAGACTGACCATCGAGCCAACGACAACCTTGAGCATCACGCCGGCAAAGACACCGGCGATGGCACCGTTGACGACATTCACCATCCCTGCGGTTCCGGCGAACGCTTGCCAGGGCCTTGGCTTGAGGCCGACATCGGCCAGCAGAGCCGTTTGGGGGTGGAGTGAACCAGATAGCGCGCCATCGAAGGGGTGAGCTCGGTGTAGCAGTGCCTGATGCGTGCCATGCCGCGGGCGTGGACCATGTCTTCGATGGCCACCTGCACAGCCCTGACGAATGTCACCAGCCCAATGAAGTAGAGGCACGGCAACAGGATCAGGCTGAACAGCATGAAAGGAAGCCCCATCCTCGTCACCTGGGCCACGAAAGCAAGGGCGATCGTGGCGCTGGATACCGAAGTCAGGAACAAATTTGCGCGCTGATTCGCCTCCTGAATAGTCGCCGCCCTGGCGGTCCCCAGCACCAAATGCTCCGTCGTCATCATCTGCAGGAGTTGCTGTCGGTTCTCGCCTTCAGTGGTTTTTGTCTTCCTTGCAGGCATCGCAAAAAACCCGTTGCAGGACGCGCAACCAGCTCCTCAAAGCCGCCCACCCAGGAACGAACTGCTTCGGAAGGGGTTCCGGCGCAACCAAGACCGCTACCGTGGATCCCGGGGCAGAGCCGGATCACAGGCCGAGCCAATTTTGTCGACAGATAGCGAAACGATTGTCCCTGAGCATCGTTTCGAAACCAGACATGAATTTGATGAGGAGGCGATGATGAGCGCTACCGGTTTGGATGTCTTTGACAGGACGCTGCAGACAACCAACATCTGGCTCGACGAGATCATGGACGATCATGGTCCGGATCGGCGAATTGCATGGCACATATTGGGCGCGGTCCTGCGGACCGTAAGGGACAGGCTGCAGATCGGGCTTGCGGCCAAACTTGGGGCGGAACTGCCGCTCCTGGTGCGCGGCGCCTATTACGACCACTACCGGCCCGCAGCCGAGCCGGACAAAACGCGCTCCCTGGAAAACTTCTCGCAGCACATCGGCGAGGAATTGAAATCGATCCGCCCCGTCGATCCCGAGGATGCAGCACGCTCGGTGTTCCGAGTTCTTGCACGGCATATTGATCTTGGCCAATCGGCTAAGGTGCGCGATGCGCTGCCGAAGGAAATCCAGGCGCTCTGGCCCGAAAGCCTCGGTGTCAAATAGAGATGGCACGAATCTGGCGGCTCCCCGGACAGCCAGGCCGAGGCTGGCGCCCCTGTCGGGCGTCAGTCCCGCAAACGGTTGGCGGCATGATCCTGATGCTGCTCGGTCGCGACCTGCCTGGAGTCCAAACCGCGTTCTTTGGAATGCTGTGCCTTGTCGCGATTGGACAGAACCTTGTTTTCTTCGAGCTTGTCTTTTGGCGTCACGGTCATGGCGCCTGTGCCGGAACCCTTTCCTTGTGAACCTGCTCCGATGTGCTTCTTGCTGCCGTGTGCCATGGGCTGCCTCCAATCTATGACGAATGTTCCAGGAGCGTTGCTGGTCCGTGACGCGCTTTAGTCGTCGGCACGGTTCTTGTGATGGGCGCTTTCCTGATTCTTGCCGCGAAGCATGTTGCGGTCGTCTGGATCGACGAGGTCCGGTGTATCGGTCCTCATGTCCGCTCCCTTGCGCAGTGCTTCGCGTTCCGCCGCTGATCGTTTCAGATCCGCCTCGGCATCAAAATCCTTGCCGGCGTTCTTTGTGTTTTCCCGCTCTTCAATGATGCGAATTTGTTGATCGTGGGTTTTGCGTCCAGTCATCGCTTTCCTCCGGCGTGTTCGTGTCGGCGCCCGAAAGTGGTGCGTCGCCGGCCGTCTCTAAGGTCGGTTACGGCGTTTGC
>NZ_RZRW01000405.1:0-3024 GCF_003998745.1 Mesorhizobium sp. M7A.F.Ca.US.014.04.1.1
CCCCCGCCACAGAGGAACAGGCCAGGCACGTCGGCAGCCATGTTCCGATCGGCCGTATCGGCGCACCGGATGACATCGCCGGCGCAACGCTCTATTTGTGCAGCCGTGCAGGCAGCTATGTCACTGGCGCCATCTTGCCGATCGACGGCGGACAGTCGGTGCAGCATGGGCTGACCTTGTTCAAGGAATGACATTTTCCGGCCACAGAAGCCGGGGGTGAACTGGAGGACATGAGCGTGGAACCGATCAGTCTCGATGTGCTTCTGGCCAGTGTCGGCAAGGAGGTCGGCGTGTCGCCGTGGCGGGTGGTCACGCAACGCATGATCGACCAGTTCGCCGACGCCACGGACGACCATCAGTTCATCCACTGCGATCCGGAGCGGGCGATGCGTGAAACGCCGTTCGGCGGCACCATCGCGCACGGCTTCCTGTCGCTGTCGCTGTTGTCGGCGATGACCTTCGAGACCATGCCGCCGCTGGAAAACGGCAAGATGGGCGTCAACCACGGCTTCGATTCGCTGCGCTTCCTGGCGCCGGTGAAAACCGGCGCGCGCATCCGCACGCGTTTCGTGCTGGCCGACGTCAAGGTCAGGCCGTCGGGCTGGGTGCAGACCGCGCATGACGTGACGATCGAGATCGAGGGTTCGAAGAAGCCGGCACTGACCGCGCGCTGGCTGACGCTGACCTTGATCGAACGCCAGCCCGAGACGGCATGAGTGATCCCGTTCTCGACCAGGCAGCGCTTGCGCCTTACCTCGAGGCGAACATACCGGGCTTTTCCGGGCTTGCGGCAGTCGAGAAGTTCAAATCCGGCCAATCGAACCCGACCTACCTTTTGACGGCGGCAAGCGGCCGTTACGTGCTGCGCGCCAAGCCGCCGGGGCAATTGCTGAAATCGGCGCACCAGGTCGACCGCGAATTCAGGGTGATGAGCGCGCTTGCCGGCACCGCCGTGCCTGTGCCGGCCATGCTGCATCTGTCGGCGGAAGGCTCGCCCATCGGCCGCATGTTCTACGTGATGGATTTCCTCGACGGCCGCATTTTCTGGGATCCGGCTCTGCCGGAGGCTGGCGACAATGATGAACGCGCCGCCATCTACGATGCCATGAACGACACCCTCGCCGCCCTGCACGAGGTCGATGTCGAGACTGTGGGGCTCGGCGATTTCGGCCGGCCGGGCAATTATTTCGAGCGCCAACTGGCGCGCTGGACGAGCCAGTACCGTGCCTCGGAAACCGGCACCGTCGCCGACATGGACCGGCTGATTGCCTGGTTGGAAACGCATATGCCCGTAGATGACGGCCGGATCTCACTGGTCCATGGCGACTACCGGCTGGACAATCTGATCTTCGCGCCGGACCGGCCAACGGTTCTGGCAGTGCTCGACTGGGAACTTTCGACATCAGGCCACCCCTTCGCCGATATCGCCTATCAATGCATGCAATGGCGGCTGCCGCACGCTTCCGGCTTTCGCGGCCTGGGCGGTATCGATCGTTCCGCACTCGGCCTGCCTTCCGAAGAGGACTACGTCGCCGCCTACTGCCGGCGGCGCGGGCTCACCGGTATCGGCAACTGGACGTTCTTCCTCGCCTTTTCCTTCTTCCGGCTGGCTGCCATCTGCCAGGGCGTCTTCAAGCGGGCGCTGGACGGCAACGCCTCCAATCCCGAGAAGGCGAAAACCTATGGCGAGGCGGTGAAACTGCTTTCGTGTCTTGCCGCAGAACTGATCGACAGGGAGGCGTGATGGGCCATTTCGAGAGAGGAACGGTGCTGATCACGGGGCTGCCAAAATTCGAAAAGCGTCGGCACGATCCGAAGCATACCGTTTGGGAACTTCCCGTGCCCTTGTCCGTTTCCGTACAGCGTATATAATTTAGCCAGCCACCAACCCAACCGAAGGCACCAGATCTTGCCGCAGAGCGTCCAGACACGCCGCGAGAAACAAAAAGCAGAACTGCGCTCCGAATTGCTCGAGGCCGCGCATAAGCTTGTCCAGGAAGAGGGCTATGAGGGCCTGACCATCCGCAAGCTGGCCAAGCGGGTCGGCTACGCCCCGATGTCCGTTTATTCCTACTTCGCCGACAAGCAGGACATCCTGTTCGCTCTGGCCGAGGACGCATTCGAGACGCTTGCTCGCCGCATCGAGGAGCATCCGTCCGATGATCCGATCGCAGCCTTGCAGGCGGTGATGACGGAATATGCCGCCTTCGGGCTCGGCAATCCCAACGAATACCGCACCGTATTCATGACCGAAAAGACCAAGCTGCCGGAAGGCAGGAGCTACGACGACATGGAAGAGAGCAACCCGGCGATGAAGGCGCTGATCAGCCGGGTCGAGGCCTGCGTTGCCGCCGGAAAATTGCAGGGCGATCCGCGCGCCATCGCCACCATGCTGTGGGCGGTTGGCCACGGCACGATCTCGCTGCTCATCACCTTTCCATTCTACCCCTTCGGCGACCCGCAGGCCTTCGTGAAGCGGATGTGCGATTTCACGCTCGCCACGCTCAGCACGCAAAACGTCCCGCCATTGACCGAGACACCGGTCAACTGCTGACCTTTCATTTCCATATTTTCTCTCCGCCCCAGCCAGACCCTGGGGGGATTTCTTGGTTAACGAAAAATTTATCGTACGCGTACGGTTTTCCCTTGAATTCCCAATCGACGGCGTATATGTACAGTCTATCGTACATGTACGAGAAAAATTCACCCGTCGGTACGAATTGAATTCGACCCGGAAACCGGAGACTGACAATGAAAAAGACACTCCTCACCCTCGCCGCCGTGCTGGCACTTTCGGGCTCGGCTTTCGCCGCCAACACCACCCATCCGGTCAAGCATGCGCCGGTGGCGGCCTGCGTTGACACCAAGACCAACCTGAAGCTCGATTGCGCTTCGACCGGTTCGGTCGAGAAGAAGGGTGCCACGGAAAACACCGCTGAAGGCAAGGGCCCGCGGCTCGGCATCAGCATCAATCCGTGGATTGTGCCGAGCGCATTCTGATATCAGCAAAGATCACGTCTGGCC
>NZ_RZRW01000405.1:3034-5333 GCF_003998745.1 Mesorhizobium sp. M7A.F.Ca.US.014.04.1.1
CCAGCTTCAAGCGACCGAAATCGGCAGCTTCGCCGCTGAACTTTCAAAGGCTGCGTCGATCAGCTTCTGCATGTCGGCGGCGCGCCGGAACGACGGATCGCCATTCCGGCCTGCATCCAGCGCATCGGCAAAGCGTCGCGCATTGCGCTTGACACTGGGCAGATCCAAAGTCCGCCAGCGCTGAAGATCGACATCCCCGCCGAGGCAGGCCGACAGGCTCGATGCCTTGCCGTCGGTCTCGACCTTGATGGCGCCCTGGGTGCCGTGCAGGGCCAGCGACAGATCGTTGGCGTGACCGGTCATGTAGCGGCTCGCCACGATCGTGGCGAGCGCGCCGCAATCGAGCCGCGCCGTCATTGCCACGCTGTCATTGGCGTCCAGCACATAGTCGCCGATGCGCTCGCCCTCGGCCTTCGGAAACGTCACCAGATCGGCATGCAGGCTGACGATATCCTGGCCGGCGCCATAGGTGGCGAAATCCAGGATATGGATGCCGACATCGCCCAGCACGCCGGTCGAACCGTGCCGGCTGGACAAGCGCCACCGCCATTTGTCCTCGACCCGCCAGTCACCCCATGATTTGCTGACCAGCCAGCTTTGCCGGTAGCTCGCCTCGACATGGCGCAATGCGCCGATCTCGCCGGCCTGAACCATGCGCCGCGCCTCGTGGATCGCCGGTGAGTTGCGATAGGTGAGGTTGACCATGTTGATCACCCCGGCAGCCTCGGCCGCTTCGGTCATAGCAAGTGCGTCGGCATGATTCGGCGCCAGCGGCTTTTCGCAAAACACATGTTTTCCTACGCCGAGCAGCGCCAGCGTCGTCGCCCTATGGGCACCATCCGGCGTCGCGTTGATGGCGGCATCGAACTGGCCCCAGGCGATCGCCGCCTCCAGGCTCTCGAAAGAATCGCCGATCTTGCTGGCCGCGGCGAACGCCGCAGCGCGACCGGGCACCTGGTCGACACAGGCGACGATGCTGCAGCCGGGAATCCCGGCAAACTCCTCGACATGATGCCCGGCGATACCGCCGGTGCCGAGCAGAAGAATTCGATGCATTAGCCCCAAGCCCCCAAAATCAACTCACGCCTTGGGCAACTCAGGCCCGATCAGCTCAGGCCGCCCCAATCAGCTCAGGCCCTTGTCGCCATCGGCATGCAGGCGCAGCCCCTTCTGCACGATCTTCTCCTTGGCCGCATCCGTCGGCACGTTCGGCGCATTGGTGATGCCGGACCAGGCCGGCGCCGGATTGTGCGCCCAATGGACGGCGTTGCGCAGCACCTGCTGCACGCCCTCATTGTGATAGATCGGATAGGTTTCGTGGCCGGGCGAGAAGGCTCGCCATACATTTCGGTCTCGCCGATCTCCAGGCACTCGCCAATGCCTTGCGCGATCGGGTGGCCGCGGTTGATCGCCCAGACGCGCTCGCGCTCGCCCGCCTCGCGCCATTTCAGCGAACAGGGCGTGCCCATCAGCCGCTTGAAGATCTTCGAGTAGTGGCCGGAATGGAGCACGATCAGGCCCATCCCTTCCCAGACCCGCTTCTGCACCCGCTCGACGATCTCGTCCTTGACCTCGCCATGCGCCGCGTGGCCCCACCACAAAAGCACGTCGGTGGCCGCCAGGCGCTTTTCGCTCAGGCCGTGCTCGGGCTCCTGCAAGGTGGCGGTGGCCGCCTCGATGCCCTTGTCCTGGTTGAGCGCGGCGGCGATGGTGCCGTGCATCCCCAAGGGATAGAGTTCGCGCACGGCTTCATTGGTCTGCTCGTGGACGTTCTCGCCCCAAACGATCGCTTTTGTCGGCATTTTCATCTCCCAAAGCGCTTTAAATAGCACGCCCAAGGAGATTGAGAAGGTCCGATGCGATCTGGCCCGATGGAATACTAGGTCTTGCGCTTCTTGCGCCCCGGCACGGTCTTGGCCTTGCCCGGTTTCGCCGGTGCGCCGGGGATGGCGGTTCCGGTAATGGATACCGGATCGCTGGCCGGGAACGTGTCTTCGAGGCCTTCCTCGAGTTCCTCTTCGGCGCTCGGGGCTTCATGTCGCTCATGTTCGAGCGAGCGGACGGCCGATGTCTTTTTGACCGGCGACTTCGGCGCGGAATTCGACGGCATCGGCATTTCTCCCTCGGCGTGCGGATGCAGAACGAGCGTGCCCTGCAAAACGTTCCGAGTTCAGACCGCCGCGTCGCGCGATCCCTCGGACAGGAAAGTAAAGACATAGTCCGAGAAGGAACGCCAGCATTCGACCCGGAAGGCATCGGCGGCTGTGCGCAACAGCACGATCTCGGTCTTGCCCAGGAT
>NZ_RZRW01000406.1:0-5322 GCF_003998745.1 Mesorhizobium sp. M7A.F.Ca.US.014.04.1.1
CCGCACTTGAAGCCTGCGGTGCGCCTGTCGACCGGCTGCAGATCGAGGCCCGCGGCCCGGCCTGGTATCATCCCGGCCGTTCCGGCACGATCAAGCTCGGCCCGAAAACCGTACTCGGCACTTTCGGTGAATTCCATCCGAAGACGCTGGAGGGCCTCGATGTTTCCGGCCCGCTGTGCGGCTTCGAGGTCTTCGTCGATGGCGTGCCTGAACCGAAGGCCAAGCCGACGAAAACCAAGCCGAAACTGGAACTGTCGCCCTTCCAGGCGGTCAAGCGCGATTTCGCTTTCGTCGTCGACAAGTCGGTCGAGGCCGGCACGCTGGTGCGCGCAGCGCTCGCCGCCGACAAGAAGCTCATCACCGCCGTCTCGGTCTTCGATATTTTCGAAGGCGCTTCGCTGGGCGAGGGCAAAAAATCGATTGCCATCGAAGTGTCGATCCAGCCGGTCGAAAAGACGCTCACCGACGAGGATTTCGAGGCACTGGCCAAGCGCATCATCGAGAATGTCGGCAAGCAGACCGGGGGCGTTCTGCGGGGCTAAAAAACTTGCGAGCAGATGGCGAATCGCCCTCCAAAGGGCGATGGACCATCTGCGGTATTCCGGCCTTCCCCTTGAAGAACAGCGCGCGGCGTTTCTCGCCATCGTGTCTGCCGACCCGCTGTTATGCGACGCGGTGGCGCGGGCTCGCACGCTCGACCTGCCGGACTGGCTGGTGGTATCCGGCGCTCTCTACAACAGCATCTGGAACCACCTGACCGGCAAACCGTCGGGCTACGGCATCAGGGATGTTGATCTTTTCTACTTCGATGACAGCGACCTGTCCTATGAGGCCGAGGACGCGGTGATCCGCCGGGCGGAGAAGCATTTCGAGGGGCTGGCGTTGCCGGTCGAGGTGCGCAACCAGGCGCGGGTGCATCTGTGGTATCCGCAGAAGTTCGGACGGCCGTGCCCGCGCTATTCGAGCGCCAGCGAATCCGTCAGCCATTTTGCCTCGAAGACGCACGCCGTCGGGGTTCGATACGACGCTGACGGGCAGCTCGAGATCGTGGCACCGTTTGGTCTTGACGACATTTTCTCGTTTCGCATCACGCCGAACCGGGTGATGGACAATCAGCGCACGCATGAGGCGAAGGGTAAGCGTGCAAGGGAGAACTGGCCGGAGATTAGTGTCGAGCCTTGGTAAAAATGTCGGCAGGGCAGAGGGGGGCGCTTCACGTCAGCGTCCCCATCTTCTGCACCGCGCTGCGTACGAAAAAGGGGCGCGCGGCGCCCCTTCCGATTACTCACCAGTTTTCAACCATTCACCAGCGTCAGCTCCTTCTCCGCATAGCGCCTACCGACCACCTTGTCGGGCGACAGCGCGTCACCAATCGCCTGCACCTCGACCGCGCTCAGCGCGATCCCGGCAGCCGCCGCATTCTGCTCCAGATGGCGTATCCTTCTTGCGCCGGGGATCGGCACGATGAAATCGCCCTGGTGCAGCACCCAGGCCAGCGCCAGTTGGGCCGAAGTTACCCCCTTTTCAGCTGCCAGCTTTTCCAGCGTCGCGATGACAGCGGCGTTGGCGGCCATGGCATCGGCCTGGAAGCGCGGCAGGCCGCGGCGCCAGTCGTCATCGCTCAAGGCCTCTGGCTTGGCGATCGTGCCGGTCAGCAAGCCCCGGCCGAGCGGGCTGTAGGGAACAAAACCGATGCCGAGCTCGCGGCAGACGGCGAACACCTCGTCTTCCGGGTCGCGGCTCCACAGCGAATATTCGCTCTGCACGGCGGCAATTGGATGCACGGCATGGGCCCGGCGGATGGTCGCCGCACTCGCCTCCGACAGGCCGAGCGCGCGCACCTTGCCCTCGCGCACCAGCTCGGCCATGGCACCGACCGTGTCCTCGATCGGCACGTTGGGGTCGACACGGTGCTGGTAGTAGAGGTCGATCACATCCGTGCCGAGCCGCTTCAGCGACGCCTCGGCGACCGCCTTGACGTGCTCGGGGCGGCTGTCGACGCCGGCCATGCGGTCGAGGCCTGTACCTTCCTCCAAAATCCTGAAGCCGAATTTTGTCGCGATCGTCACCTTGTCACGCGCGGACTTCAGCGCTTTGCCGAGCAGGATCTCGTTCTCGAACGGGCCATAGACCTCCGCCGTGTCGAAGAAATTGACGCCGATATCGATGGCGCGGTGCAGCGTGGCGATTGCGTCGGCTTCCGCCTGGCCGCCATAGGCGAAGCTCATGCCCATGCAGCCGAGGCCGACGGGATAGACGTTCAATTCAGTTCCTAGCTTGCGGGTTTGCATAACGCGTCTCCTTGTTGCGATGCGGCAGAAATAGCGCCTTGCCTTGTGTTCGATAATCGGCTCTCATTTGCACGGGCTGTTCTAAAAGATAGATCAATGAATCGCGCGCATCTTTCCCAACTGGCCGTGCTGGCAACCGTTGCCCAATGCGGCAGCTTTCGCGGCGCGGCCAGGGAATTGGCCATCGCGCCTTCGGCGGTCAGCCATGCGGTGTCCAGCCTAGAGGCGCGGCTTGGCGTTCGGCTGCTGGCGCGCAGCACACGCAGCGTCGCGCCGACCGAAGAAGGTGCGCAGTTGCTGGAACGGCTGCGACCGGCGCTGTCGGAGATCGATCTGGCGCTGGAGACGGCAATCGAGACACGCGACCGGCCGGCCGGCAATCTGCGCCTGACCGTGCCGCGCACCGCAGCCCATTTGGCGCTGACGCCACGGCTGGGCGCCTTTGCGTCGGCCTATCCCGATATCGTGCTGGAGATCGTCATCGAGGACCGTTTCACCGACGTGGTGGAAGGGGGCTTCGATGCTGGCGTCAGGCTAGGCGAGAGCCTGCAGCGCGACATGATCGCGGTGCGCATCGGGCCGGACCTTCGCGGCGCGGTGGTCGGCGCCCCGGTCTATTTCGAGGTCAACCCCAAGCCGCGTCACCCGCGCGACCTGGCTGACCACCGCTGCATCCGCTTCCGCTTCTCCAGCGGCATCCTCTACCGCTGGGAGTTCGAGAGAGGCCGCGAGGCGATCGAGATGGCGGTGGAGGGACCGCTGATCCTCGACGAGGACCATTTGATCGCCCAGGCGGCGGTCGACGGCGCTGGGCTCGCCTTCGTCTTTGAGGATTATGTCCGCGCGCCGCTCGCCGACGGCAGGCTGATCCGTGTGCTGGAGGACTGGTGCCCCTCCTTCGACGGCTTCTTCGTCTACTATCCGAGCCGCCGGCAGATGCGCCCGGCGCTCCGGGCGTTTGTCGATTTCTTCAAGGTGAGTGGATAGAGCGGGCTCGCCCCTCCCCTTGTGGCCCTCCGGAGGGAGAGGAAGGGAGCCAGGCTCGGCGAACTCGCGCCTTTCATCACCCTCCGGAGGGCCCTGATGGGAGTCCGAAGGACGGGCGAGATCGGCGGCTCGCCCCGGTAGGTCGGCTGAGGGACGGGGTGGGTAGCGCCCTACGAGACCCCCACCCCGCTTCGCAAAATCCGCTTCGCGGCATTTGCTGCGCGACCCTCCCCACAAGGGGGAGGGTGAAGCGCGCTGGAAGAAAGCCGAACCAACATTCGTTCACTCCCCATGCAAACATCGATCACCAACAGCGCCACCCGCTATGGCTGGGGCGCGATCCTTCTCCACTGGCTGATTGCGCTCATTTTCATCGGCCAGTTCGGGCTCGGCTTCGTCATGGTGCGGTTGACCAGCCAGCGCACCGCCTTCGAGCTGATCCAACTGCACAAATCTTTCGGCTTCCTGCTGCTCGGGCTTGTGTTGCTGCGCATCGCCTGGCGCCTTGGCAATGCAACGCCGGCGCTGCCGCGCTCGGTCGGAACCCTGGAGCGTCGGGCAGCACCGTTGGCCCATCTTGCGCTCTACGCGTTTCAGCTTGCCTTGCCCTTGTCCGGCTGGGCGCTGGTGTCGGTCTCGATGCTGGAGATCCCCAGCCTGCCGTTCAACCTGTTCGTCATGCCCAACCTGCCGTTGGCCGAATCGGATGGTGCCGAGAGCTTCTGGGCGGCGGCACATTGGTATCTCGCCTATGCCGGCATGACGCTTGTGACTCTCCACGTCGCGGCGGCGCTGCGGCATCATTTCCAGCTCAGGGATGGCGTGCTCACACGCATGGTCACGCCTTCGTCAGATTCGGAATAGAGCGAGCGGTTCATTCGTTCATGGAGTGAGGGCGCGCAAGAAATGCGCTGCCTCCAACAAGGAACATCCCCATGTACACGCGCATCCTCGGATTTGCGGCGGTCGCCGCTTGCCTTGCCATGCCTGTTTCTGCGGCCGTCGCGCTGGGTGACGCCGCCGGCAGCTATTCGATCAGCCCGGCCAGCTCCAGCATCCGCTTCTCCATCGGCAAGGTCGGCGGCGGCGGCCTCAATGGCACCTTCGCCCGCTTCAAGGGCTCGATCCGCATCGACAACAGCGATGTCGGGCGCTCAGCTGTCAATTTCACCATTTTTCCCGAAAGCGTCGGCACCGGCCAGGGCCGTATCGATGCCTTCCTGCGCTCCGACGCGGTGTTTGATGCCGCCAACAGCCCGGAAATCCAGTTCCGCTCTACCAGCGTGACCCGAACCAGCGACACCACGGCTCTCGTCAGCGGCCGGCTGACGGCGCGCGGCAAGACGTTCCCGGAAAAATTCACGGCCGAGCTCGGCGGTCTCAAGGCCGGCATGATCAAATTCCATGTCACCGGCAAGGTGCTGAGGTCGCGCTACGGCATGGATGTCGGCACGCCGATCTATTCCAACATCGTCGACTTCGACATGACGCTGACCGGCAAAAGGGGCTGACCTCGTCATTGGCTTTTCCGGCGATTTCGGGCAAACCTCGTCGCCTGTAATCGTGATGGAGAAACCTGATGTTCCGATGGGGTGTGTTGTCGACGGCCAAGATCGGCCGCGAGCATTTGTTGCCGGCGATGGTCGAGGCGGAGAATGGCGTGCTGTCGGCGATCGCCAGCCGCGACCTGTCGAAGGCCAAGGCGCTGGCCGACCGCTTCGGTGCACGCCATGCCTTCGGCTCCTATGAGGAACTGCTCGCCTCGAAAGAAGTAGACGGCGTCTACATCCCGCTGCCGACCTCGCAGCATGTCGAGTGGTCGGCCAAGGCCATCGAAGCCGGCAAGCATGTGCTGGTCGAAAAGCCGCTGGCGCTCGACGCCAAGGACATCCTGCCGCTGATCAAGCTGCGCGACCAGAAAAAGGTGCTGGTCTGCGAAGCCTTCATGGTCATCTACCACCCGCAATGGATCAAGGTGCGCGAGCTCATCGCCAGCGGCGCCATCGGCCGGCTGCGCCATGTGCAGGGCGCGTTCTCCTACTAC
>NZ_RZRW01000407.1:0-5294 GCF_003998745.1 Mesorhizobium sp. M7A.F.Ca.US.014.04.1.1
AGCACCTGCACCTCGATATGGCGGGCCTTGCCGATCACCTTTTCCATGGAGAGACCACCATCGCCAAAGGCGGCGAGGGCTTCTGCTTCGGCCTGAGGAAAGGCTTGTTCGAACTCGGCAAGCGAGTTCGCGATGCGGATGCCCCGCCCGCCGCCGCCTGCCGCCGCCTTGATCATCACCGGAAAACCGGTTGCGGTCAGCACCTCGTGGCCAGCCTCGAGGCCCTCGACCCGGCCAGCCGAGCCTGGCACGACGGGGACACCTGCAGCGGCAGCGGCCGATCGCGCCGAGACCTTGTCTCCCATCATCCGGATCGCATCTCCCGACGGGCCGACGAAGACCAATGCAGCGCCTGTGACCGCGTCGGAAAACGCGGCATTCTCGGCAAGGAACCCATAGCCTGGATGAACACTGTCGCAACCGGTGTCGCGGGCAGCCTTCAGAATTGCTTCGACATTGAGATAGGACTTCTTTGCAGCTGGTGGGCCGATGTTGACCGCTTCGTCCGCAAGCTGGACGTGGAGCGACTCGGCGTCTGCGGCCGAATACACCGCCACGGTGGCGATCCCCAGATCTTGCGCGGCCCGGATGATCCTGACCGCTATCTCGCCCCGGTTGGCAACCAGAAGCTTTTTCAGCATCAGTCGAGATCCGCAATAGGTGCGCCGGCCATGATGGGATCCTCATTGTCGGCAATGAAGCGGATGTTCGTACCGGCCGTCTCGGCCCTCACTTCGTGGAACGACTTCATCACTTCGATGAGACCGATTACGTCTCCGGCGGACACCGCGTCGCCATCCGCCTTGTATGGCGGCTGGTCTGGCGAAGCGCTGCGATAAAAAGTGCCGGGAAGAGGTGAAAGAATCTGGGCCATAAAAAGCTCCGGAAAACTGCGGACAGACTAATCTGGAACCGCCCGCGCGGGCGGGTTCGGTCGAGTTCAGTGCCAGGGGGCGATTGCGGTGCGCACGGCCCGGGCTATTTCGATGGCGTTCGGCGTATCGGAATGCACGCAGATGGTTTCGCAGCGTACAGGGAAGAAACTGCCGTCCTCTGCCGTGCCCTCGCCCTCCCTGATGGCGCGTACGCACCGCTCGGCCATCTCTGCGGGGTCCTTGGCGTCATGAACGCGTGTCAAGATCAGCTTGCCGGAGGCATCGTAGTCGAGATCGGCATAGAACTCAGCGACAAATGGGATACCGCGCTCTTGATAGATCTTCTCATGCAGGGTGCCCGTCATGCCGAAGAGGGGTACGCCGAAAATCTCTGCCGCGTCGCACACGCCATGGGCTATTGCCTCCTGCTGCATGGCCATGAAGTAGAGGCTGCCATGCGGCTTGATGTGGTGGAGTTCCACACCCTCGGCCTTGAGGAAGCCGGCAAGCGCTCCCACCTGGTAAATGATGGTGTTTCTGACTTCTTCGCGGGTCATCCGCATCTCGCGCCGGCCGAAACCCTGAATGTCGGGCAAGCCTGGATGGGCGCCGATCTTTACGCCACTCGCCTTGGCGCTGCGGACGGCGGTGTGCATGTGATCCGGATCGGAAGCGTGAAAACCACAGGCGACATTGGCAACGTCGATGATGGGCATCATGCCCATATCATCGCCAACCTTGTAGAGGCCAAAGCTTTCGCCCATGTCGCAGTTTAGCGTCACCGCCATCACATTGTTACCCCTCGAAGCTGCCGTCTTTGCGGCGTTGCAGCATTTTTTGCGCATGCGAGGGCATTTGTGAAATAGTAGTTTATTGATTGTCATATCAAAAAAACAGATAATGGTTCTGGGCCAGGGCGCACCATGACCATCACCTTGAAACAGCTGGATTATTTTATCGCGACCGCCGAGAGCGGACAGGTCAGTCATGCCGCGGTGGAACTCAACATCTCGCAATCGGCGGTCACTGCGGCGATAAAGACGCTTGAGGCTGACCTGGGCGTACGGCTTTTGGAGCGTAACCACGCTGGCGTAAGACTGACGATGGAGGGCGCGCGGTTTCTTGAACATGCGCGTGTTATCACCGGGGCCGTCGCTGCCGCCGTCCGAAGCCCGTTGCGCGATAGGAAAGGCCTGGCGGGCAAGCTGCGGCTGGGCATGACCTACACGGTCGTCGGCTACTACATGTCGCGCCACTACGCGCGCTTTCGAAAGACCTATCCCGAGATCGAGGTCGAGGTGCTGGAACTGCCCCGAGACGCTCTCGAAAGCGGGTTGATGTGCGGGGACATCGACATGGCCGTGATGCTGGTGTCGAACCTGGAGCACACCAAGGAGTTGGCGCAGGAGGTCTTGATGCGGTCGAACCGCCGGCTCTGGCTTTCGGCTGATCATCACCTCCTCGCGCGGCAGGAGATCAGCCTCGCCGATGTGGCGGCGGAAGATTATGTCATGCTGACGGTTGACGAGGCACGCACGACGGCCGCCCGTTACTGGGATGCCGCGGGCCTTTCGCTCCGCGCCGTCCTTACCACCAGTTCGGTCGAGGCCGTGCGGTCGCTCGTGGCTGCCGGCATGGGGGTCACTGTCCTGTCCGACATGGTTTACCGCCCCTGGTCCTTGGAGGGGCAGCGCATCGAAGTGCGCGGGCTTGTCGAGCCCATCCCCACTATGGACGTTGGCCTTGCCTGGTCGCGTGACAGATCAATCGAACCGGCGGCTGCGGCCTTCCGGGCCTTTATGTCCGTAACCATGGGCGGCGGCGGCTAACCTCCTGCCGCCAGTCAGGCGCTATGGCTGGTTGAGCAGCGGAGCATGCCGCGCGCAGGAGCTGATGCCTCGCATCATCAAGGGGGATTTCACCTTTGTCGCAAATTACCTCGTCATCGTCGTCCCTCAGGTTGCTCCCGACAAACAGAAGGAATTCTTGGACAGTCTTATTGGTCCACCTCGGACCGGAACCGGAGAAGTTTCTCATCGGCGGGCGGTGACTTCACGGTTGCGGGCTACGATCTGCTCGTGGCGGAGGGGAGGCGTCGCCTCGATGAAGCCCTTGATCAGCGCGTCGCGAATTCCGGGTGCGCGCGCCTTTTCCGCCGTGGACAGCGCATCCTGAAGATCAGGCAACGTCAGTTCCGTGCAGTAGGCGGGCGTGCCCGGTTGCTCAGCGCATGGTGCGCGGATCTATTCCGTATTGAGCGGACATCCAGAGGGTCGCGCAGGGCGGTGCTGCCGACGGAGCAGTCCGCCTCGAAACTCGTATAGCTCGCGGCATCTACTGACGGCGCGCGCCAGGCGCCAGGCAGGTTGCGGTGCCCGTTGTCCGGATGCATGCCGGTATCATCTGCCTGATCATCGTGTCCTCGTTTCGCTCGCTAATGCCGACCTGTTAGAATAATCGACCGGGGGCTATATGGAGACTCTCTCCGATTCGGCTTTTAGATACGGAGAGTGTCTCCGGTATTCAAGGGTTCAAGGTCAGTAATGTCGCAATTTTCGGTCGCGTCAGCCCTGCGCAGGGACGCGCAGCATAATCGGGCGCACATTCTCGAGGTGGCGCGACAAGCGTTCGGCAACGACAGTGTTGACGTTTCGATGGATTCTATTGCGAAGCTGGCGGGCGTGGGAGCAGGGACGCTCTACCGCCATTTTCCAAACAAAGACGCCCTGCTGGCTGCGCTGTTAGTTCTTCATTATGAAGGCCTCGACCATCGTCGCGTTGAAATCGAAGCCGGGGAGAGCGATGCAGGCCGCGCACTCGAACTCTGGGTTGAAGCTCTCGGCGACTGGATGCTGGCTTATGAGGGCTTGCCTGAACCGTTACGGGCGGCTTGCCGAGTAGAATCCCCGCTGACGCCGACCTGCCATGCTGTCATCGCGACGACGGAGCGAATCCTGAAGGCTGCACAGGACGAAGGGCTTGCACGACGGACGATGACCGGGCGCGACATCTTTTTCGGGGCACTGGCGATCGCTTGGGCGAGCGGCGCAACGGCAGCGGGCGAAGACATCCGCAACGTGCTTCGCGACATTCTGAAGAACGGGTGGATGGAACCGAAAACAGCACCGGGCGGCCGACCTTAGTCTGCCTATCCGACTGTGCAGCCTCTCGAATTTAATCACGACCGCCGCTAGCGGGTGTGCATCAAACAAGTGCTCTCTGACAGGCGGCCGCTGGGCTTGGGAAGGAGCGGCGTGTGAGGGCGGCAATTGGTCGGCCGCCCGCAGCCGCTTGCACAACCGCGATAGCAAAACCTTGGCATGATGAGGAAGAATATTGGACGAGCGGGGGTTTTCTGTACCTCTTGACCAAGCGTGAGCACTCGTCTTGGCGCTATGCTATCATTTCTGATCCCGCTTCCTGAAAACGGGGGATCCCGCAGAGCCTGAGGCAAGTCACCACTTCGTCCAGGATGATATCCAGTGCCTTGGCCACGCCGGGCTCGCCAGCCACGGCGCCGAACAGGGCGGCCCGGCCGATCGCCGCGACGGTGGCGCCGCGTGCCTTGGCCTTGACGATGTCCGTGCCCGTGCGGATACCGGAATCGATGAGGATCGGGATTTGGGCGCCAAGTGCCTGACGGATAGCGGGCAGGGCATCGATGCTCGATACAGCACCGTCGAGCTGGCGGCCTCCATGGTTGGACACCCAGATGCCATCGGCACCAGCCGCCACCAGTCGCGACGCATCGCCCGGGTGCAGGACGCCCTTGACCAGCAGCCGGCCTTTCCACCAGTCGCGGATCTGGCGGAAATCGTCCCAGTCGAAACCTGCATGGAGGCTGCCGCCAACACGCGCGGCGATCGTCAGGCCGGCGCTGTTGTCACCGAGATAGCCGCGGACGTTCTCGAACTGGGGCAGACCGCCGCGCAGCAGGCGCAGCGACCAGCCAGGATGAAGCATGCCTTCCCAGAGATGCCGGGCCGAAGGCCGCAGTGGGATAGATATGCCGTTCCTAAGATCCTTTTCGCGCTTGCCACCGGCTTGCAGATCAACGGTCACCACCAGCGTCGAATAGCCAAATTCTTCCGCTCGCCTCACCAACTGGCGATTGAAGTCGAAATCCTTGAGCACATAAAGCTGGAACCACAGCGGCCCCTGTACGGCTCGCGCCATGCCTTCGATGCTGGCCGTGGCCATGGTGGAGAGCGTGTAGGGGATGCTGCGAGCGGTTGCCGCCCTCGCGATGGCAATGTCGGCTCCGGGCCTGACCAGCGCGCAGGAGCCCATCGGGCTGATCACCAGCGGTGTTGGCAAGGTCTCGGACCAGAGCGTCGTGGAAACGTTCGGATGCGAAACATCGGTAAGCACGCGCGGCAAAATTCTGATCTTTTCGAAATCGCTTCGATTGGCTTTGAG
>NZ_RZRW01000408.1:0-5287 GCF_003998745.1 Mesorhizobium sp. M7A.F.Ca.US.014.04.1.1
GCCTGGAAACACGTGAGGCTTGGAAACATCCGCTCGATATTGTGAGCGCGCAGCCGTCGGCAGCGCGCTCGACTCTTTGTTCGAACGATCGGGTCAATCGGAGCGACTATTCCAGAATAACGGTGGCCTCCACCTCGAAAAGCATGGGATCGATTGCAAGCTTGGGAACGGGAACCAGAGTCTGCGCCGGCAGCGCCTCGCCGAACATGTCCTTGACGTTCCTGGTCAACACCTCGAGCTTGGACATGTCGTGGTCGACCACGAAGACCGTGAGCTTCGCCACCTGATCCGGCTTGGCGCCGATGCCCTCAAGCGCAGCATGCAAATTTGCGTAGGCCTGCTTCACCTGGACGGCGAAATCCGGTGACAAGGTTCCTGTGCTGTCTTGGCCGCCCTGCCCGGAGATGTAGGCGATCCGAGCTCCGAGCGGTGCGATTACGGCGGTGCTGTAGCCATTCGGCGACGGGTCGTAGAGTGCCTGTGGATTGACAATAGTCAGCTTGAACTCGTTCGCCGGCGACGCAGTGGGGACTGCAATGGTCATGATGATTAGCCCTCCGATAAGCAGATGCTTGATTGCGCGTGACATGGTTTTTCGCTTGGCTCCGCAGCCTGCGAGCAACCTACCCTGGCGCCTGCAGATTGAACTTTAACCTAATCGCTACGTGAATCGTGCGATGTACGAGTCATCGTATGGTACGTCGTACGAGTCAATCGCTCAAGATCGACATTTGTCGCGTTGCCGGTCAAAATCGATGTTCTGAAAAAGCGAGGACGACGGATGGTAGCCAAACGCAGCGGCGCCCGGAGCAAAGGGGATCAACGGATAAGCGTGTCGCTCCAGCCCGTGCAGCAAGCGAGCACCGAGCCGCCGCTGTCTCGAGAGCGTATCGTGGCGACCGCGGTGGAACTGCTGGACGCCCAGGGCATAGACGGATTGACAATGCGTCGGCTGGCCGATCGCCTCGGCTCGGGTGTGATGAGTCTATATTGGCACGTCGACAACAAGGAGGATGTCTTTGATCTAGCAGTCGATTCGGTGCTCGAACATCGCGGATCGCCTGAAACAGGTGAGTCTCCGGACTGGCGCGGAGACGTCGTTCATATGCTCGAAGACTGGCGCGCCAGAATGTTGCGCCATCCTTGGTCGGCATCGCTGTTGCCGCGCCGGGCGCTCGGTCGGAACATTCTCGGTCGCCTGGAAATGCTGAGCAAGACCTTGTCCAGAGCCGGTGTTGCGGACGCGGATCTGAACGCCGCGATATGGTCGCTCTGGAACTATGTGATGGGCGCCACCCTCACCCGGGCAAGCTTCGATCTCTCGGAAGAAGACAGGGCAGCCGCACAGCAGCGTCTTACACATCTCAGCGAACACTACCCGACAATCGAACGCTCTCGTCTGCTGTTGGACAACGATTGGGATGGCGCCTTCCGAAGAGGCCTCGACTTCCTGCTCGACGGCCTCTCGCCAAGATAGAATTCCGGCGCTCCGCCCGGAGCAGACCGGATGGCGCTGCTTTGCGCACGCGACGCAAGAGCTTCCCAGTCCACATCATCACGTTTGGCTCGCCGCCAAGGCGGCGCAGGCAGCGGGCAAGCCCCAGATGCTCGATCCCATCGCGGCGGTGGCTGGTGCGGCTGCATTGCAGCTGAATTGTTGCAGTTGGCGATGTCGTCGCCACGCATTGCCAACCGCTGGTCGGAATCCTCTCTGCAGTCGATCTTTTGCGCAAAACCTTTTTGGCCGACATGCGTTGTTTTCTCTCCAAGCCAAGGAGACGATCATGCAGATGAAGTCGGAAATAGCCGGTGAAGCGGCCAAGCAGCGCCATATCCAACGTGGCATCGATGCCAAGGACAAATCGAAAGGCGATGGGAAGCTTCAAGGCGCCATGCAGGCTGGCGCCCGCGAATATCCCGAGCCCCCCTTCCCTGAGCAACATCAGCCCAAACCGGGACATGAATGGGCCATAGAGCCGGCGCCGCTGTACGATGCGCCTTACTATCTCGGATCGAAAAAACTCAACCAAAAGGTAGCGCTCATCACGGGCGGCGATTCGGGCATCGGCCGCTCGGTGGCGGTGTTGTTCGCCCGCGAGGGCGCCGACGTCGCGATCGTCTATCTGGCCGAGGACAAGGACGCTGAAGAGACCAAATCCGCGGTGGAAAAGGAGGGACGACGCTGCCTCCTGGTCAAGGCCGATGTCAGCGAACGCAGCCACTGCCACAAGGCGGTCATGGAGACCGTTGAAAAATTCGGCCGCATCGACGTGCTGGTCAACAATGCTGCGTTCCAGATCCATTCCAGCGACTTCGGCGAGCTCACCGAAGAACATTTCGACACGACGTTGAAGACCAATCTTTACGGCTATTTTCATATGGCGCAGGAAGCGGTGCCGCACATGAAACCCGGTTCGGCGATCATCAACACCGGTTCGGTAACCGGTATCGACGGTTCAAAACAGCTGGTCGACTATTCGATGACCAAGGGCGGCATTCATGCTTTCACGCGGGCCCTGTCGGGCAATCTCATCGGCAAGGGCATAAGGGTGAATGCGGTAGCACCGGGTCCGGTGTGGACGCCGCTCAATCCGTCGGACAAGGAAGCTGACGACGTCTCGAAATTCGGCGCCGACACGCCAATGAAACGACCAGCGCAACCGGAAGAGCTCGCGCCGGCCTATGTGTTCCTCGCTTCGCCGCATTGCTCGAGCTACATCACCGGCGAAATCTTGCCCGTCGTCGGAGGGTACTGAGGATGGCCGAAACGAAGTCCGCAACGAAGGAGTAGGATGGATGGGCCGTCTGCTTTTCATGGTGGCGTTCGCTTGTGTAGCGTATCGCATCTACACGGAAACCGCAGGGTCTGCTCGGCATGTGCCGCAGGATGACGGTGAGGCGCTGCGCAAGCAATCAGCGGCACTGGGCGTCGACCCGTCTCGCTGACGGGATGGAACCTACCGGCAATCCGGCCGGCCGAGTTACCAGCCGGCCGGATTGCAGCCTTATTCGGCTGCCTGCAGGTTGATCTTGCTTTCCGCCATTTCGGTGAGCTTGCGATCTGTCGCCTGTTCTTCCTTGAGATTCTTGGCCAGCACATTGGCGCAGTCGGTGCGGCCAAGCTGCTTGGCCCAGGCGATGAGCGTGCCGTAGCGCGTCATCTCGTAGTGTTCGACGGCCTGCGCCGAAGCAATCAGCGCCGCGTCGAGAACCTCCTTGTCATCGACGTCACCGCTCACATCGTCGGCCTCCTCGAGAATGCCGTCGATTGCCGGACAGTTGACCTCCTTGGCCTTGACGCCATGCAACTCAAACACCTGTTCGACGCGCTCGACATGGCCTCTCGTCTGATCGAGGTGCTTTTCAAATCCGGCTTTCAATTGCGGGTCGGTTGCCTTGTCGATCATCTTCGGCAGCGCTTTCTCGATCTGCTTTTCGGCGTAATAGATGTCGCGCAGCGTGTGCACGAAGAGATCGTCGAGTGTCTTTATGTCCTTCGAAAAGAAGCCCATGGCCTTACCTTTCATTGCGCTTGGTGTGGATTTCGGCGACGGGGTTTGCGCCGCCAACAAAGACCGGGACGGTTCCCGGCTTCTCTGGTCAACGTGCCGGCACCGAAGGAGTTCCTGATTTCCGAGGGCGGACCGTTCCCCCTTCTCCAAGACCTCGATCCGGTCGGCGGGGAGCCTTTGTCTCGATCACACGTTCTAGCCGCAGAGCAATCGGAACCGAGAAGGGTTGGCGGAATGTATTTCATTGCATTGGCGACTGACTATGACGGCACGCTGGCTCATGATGGGGTCGTCGCCAAGAAAACGCTCACTGCGCTTGAGCGGTTCAAGAAAAGCGGCCGCAAGCTGGTTCTCGTCACCGGGCGTGAACTGCCCGATCTCAAGGGCGTCTTTCCCGAGCTTAGCCTCTTCGACAAGGTCGTCGCTGAGAATGGCGCGATGATCTACACGCCGGCCAGCGAGGAAGAGCGGGTGATCGCCCCGCCGCCCGAGCCCAAATTCGTCGCCAGGTTGAAGAGGCAGGGCGTCAAGCCGCTTTCGGTCGGACGATCGATCGTCGCGACCTGGGAACCGCATCAAGCGACCGTGCTTGAGGTCATCAAGAAGATGGGTCTCGAACTGGAAATCATCTTCAACAAGGGCGCGGTGATGATCCTGCCGAGCGGCATCAACAAAGCCACCGGGCTCGCCGCGGCCCTTCAGGACCTTCGACTTTCGCCGCACAACGTCGTCGGCGTCGGCGACGCCGAGAACGATCATGCGTTCCTGCAAGCCTGTGGCTGCAGCGTCGCCGTCGACAATGCAATTCCGGCGGTCAAGGATACAGCCAACCTGATCATGCCTGGCGCCCGAGGCAAAGGCGTGGAGCAACTGATCGCAAAGCTGATAAAGCGTGATCACGCGATAGTGCCGAAGCGCCATGACGGCATCGTTCTTGGATCATCTGGCGGCGATGATACCTACCTGTCGCCGAGCGACACGATCCTCATTGCCGGGAGTTCCGGTATCGGTAAATCCACCTTGGCCACCGCGCTGACCGAACGCTTCGTCGAAAGCGGCTTTCAGTTTTGTGTCTTCGATCCCGAAGGCGACTATGATGGCCTCGAAGGCGCCGTTCGCCTGGGAGACGGCTCAAGCGCGCCGACAAAGGCGCAAGTGCTCGATCTGATCGCCAAGGCCGACAGCAACATAGTCGTCAATGGACTGGCCCTGCGGGTCGACGAGAGGCCGGATTTCTTTGCCGACCTGCTGCCTGGCCTCAGCAGTTTCCGCCGGCGCACCGCGAGACCGCACTGGCTCGTGATCGATGAAGCGCATCATCTTCTGCCCAAGCGGCGCGACGATACGCGGGCGGTTCTGTCATTGGAATTGCCTGGCACAATCCTGATCACCGTTCACCCCGAGGCGATCTCGACAGACGCCTTGCGCCTGGTGACAGCCATCATTGCGCTTGGCCCCAAGGCAAAGGACGTCGTGAAGGTCTTCTGCCGTGAAACCGGCATTGAGCCGCCGAAGGTCATCCCCAGCCCGAAAGGTGCGCGCGTGCTGTTCTGGCGGCCGCAGGCAGGCAAAAAAGTCAAGACGGTCAAAGTGGTCGAACCACGTCAGTCACTCAAGCGGCACAGCCGGAAATATGCCGAAGGCCAGCTCGACGAAGCCGGCAGCTTCTATTTCCATGGCCCTGAGAATGCGATGAATCTCAGGGCTCACAATCTGATGATCTTCGCTCAGATCGCCGAGGGCATAGATGACAAGACCTGGGAGTTTCATTTGCG
>NZ_RZRW01000409.1:0-5246 GCF_003998745.1 Mesorhizobium sp. M7A.F.Ca.US.014.04.1.1
AGCGCATCCTGTGGCAATTCCAGTTCAGCCGCAGCGAGGTTCTCCCCGAGATGCCCGACCGACGATGTGCCGGGGATCAGCAGGATGTTGGGCGCGCGGCGCAGCAGCCAGGCGAGCGCGACCTGCATTGGCGTGGCGCCGAGGCGCGCCGCGATTTCCGACAGGGTGGAGGATTGCAGCGGGTTGAAGCCGCCGAGCGGGAAGAACGGCACATAGGCGATGCCATCGCGGGCAAGATCGTCGATCAGGGCATCGTCGCCGCGATGCGCCAGATTGTACTGGTTCTGCACGCAGACGATCTCGGCGATCCCCCGTCCTTGCGCGATCTGCGCCGGCGTCACGTTGCTCAGCCCGATGTGCCTGACCAGACCCTGTTGTTGGAGCTCGGCCAGCACGGTAAGCGGCGCTTCGATCGATCCTTCGGCGGGGCCATGGGTATCGAACATGATGCGTAGGTTGACGACGTCGAGCACCTCGAGCCCGAGATTGCTGAGATTGTCGTGTACCGCCTGGGTGAGCGCTTCCGCGGAAAAGGCCGGCAGCCACGATCCATCCGCGCCGCGCCGGGCACCGATCTTGGTGACGATGACGAGATCTTGGGGGTAGGGCGCCAGCGCCTCGCGGATCAGCCGGTTGGTGACGTGCGGACCGTAGAAGTCGCTGGTATCGATATGGTCGACGCCTTGCGCAATCGCCTCGCGCAGCACGGCCAATGCCGCGTCATGATCCTTGGGCGGCCCGAACACGCCGGGTCCCGCGAGTTGCATGGCACCGTAGCCGAGCCGCTTCACGGTGCGGCTGCCAAGCTTGAAGGTGGCGGGGGCGAAGGTGCCGGATTGTTGGATGTTGGACATGATTGATCTCCTTGAGGAGGCAGAGATAGGCGCTGCCCAACCTCGTGATAATCCGGTACAATCCACACAGGCCGTGCGGAATGGCGAACAATGATGGACCTCAGCGATCTGAATGCTTTCGTGGCGGTGGCGCGCGCCGGCGGCTTTCGCGACGGCGCGCGTGCGAGCGGCGGCAGCGCCTCCGGCCTGAGTGAGGCGGTGCGTCGCCTGGAAGTGCAGCTCGGTGTCAGGCTGTTCAACCGCACGACGCGCAGCGTTGTCCCGACCGAGGCGGGCCTCAGCCTTCTGGAGCGGCTCGGCCCGGCGCTGTCGGAGGTGGAGGCGGCGCTGGACGTGGTGAACGGCTTTCGCGACAGGCCGGCTGGCTCGTTGCGTCTCAACGTGCCGGTCAGTGCTGCGCGGCTGATATTGCCCGATATCGTGCCGGGTTTCCTCGCCGCCTATCCCGGTATCCGGCTGGAGGTGATCGCCGACGAGAACTTCGTCGACGTGCTGGCGGCCGGCTGCGATGCCGGCATCCGCTATGACGAGCGGCTGGAGCAGGACATGATCGCGGTGCCGATCGGACCGCGCGTGCAGCGTTTCGCCACGGCCGCCAGCCCTGCCTATCTTGATCGCCATGGCCGCCCGCAACACCCGAGCGACCTGCTTGGCCACTCCTGCGTGCGTGGGCGCTTTGCCAGCGGTGCGATGCTGCCCTGGGAATTCGAGCGAGACGGCGAGGTGGTGCGGGTCGATCCGACAGGCCCCTTGATCGTGCGGATCGGCGGGGCGACGGATCTTGCCGTCGACGCGGCTATTGCCGGCACCGGCATCATCGGCCTCTTCGAGGGCTGGCTGCGCCCTTACTTCGACAGCGTCGCTCTTGAGCCCGTGCTCGAACCGTGGTGGCAGAGTTTTCCCGGACCGTTTCTCTATTATCCCGGCCGGCGCCTGGTTCCGGCCCCGCTGCGGGCGTTCATCGACTATATCAAGGGCGGCAAGGCCTGACCTGTTTCCGGCGCCGTCACCCCACCCGGCGCTCCGCGCCGACCTTCCCATTGAGGGGAGGTAGGGCGCCGCGCTCTTCTAGCTCCCCTTGATGGGAAGGTCGCGCCGTAGGCGTGGGTGGGGTGACTGCCGAGCCGCAAACAAAAAGGCCGCCCGGAGGCGGCCTTTTCGATTGTCTGAAGCTGCGAAGTGCTTAGCGCTTGGAAAACTGGAAGCTACGACGGGCCTTGGCCTTGCCGTACTTCTTGCGCTCGACGACGCGGCTGTCGCGGGTCAGGAAGCCGCCCTTCTTGAGCACGGCGCGCAGCGTCGGCTCGTAGTAGGTCAGCGCCTTGGAGATGCCGTGACGCACGGCGCCAGCCTGGCCGGAGAGACCGCCGCCGACGACTGTCGCGACGATGTCGTACTGGCCGGCGCGGTTGGAGGCGATGATCGGCTGGTTGAGGATCATCTGCAGGACCGGACGCGCGAAATAGGTCGCGAATTCCTTGTCGTTGACGATGATCTTGCCGGAACCCGGCTTCACCCAGACGCGCGCAATGGCGTTCTTGCGCTTGCCGGTGGCATAGGCGCGGCCCGACTTGTCGAGCTTCTGGACGTGGACGGGGGCCGCCGGCTGGGTATTGGTGTTGCCGGTGGCGGCGCCCAGTTCTGCGAGCGAGGAAAGCTCAGCCATCTTATGCGACCTTCTTGTTCTTGGCGTTCAGCTTGGCCACGTCGAGCACGACGGGCTGCTGGGCGACATGCGGATGCTCGGCGCCTGCATAGACGCGCAGGTTCTTCATCTGGCGACGGCCGAGCGGGCCACGCGGGACCATGCGCTCAACGGCCTTCTCGACGACACGCTCGGGGAAACGACCCTCGAGCAGCTGGCGCGCGGTGCGCTCCTTGATGCCGCCTGGGTGGCCGGTGTGCCAGTAATAGACCTTGTCGGTGAATTTCTTGCCGGTGAACACCACCTTGTCGGCATTGATGACGATGACGTTGTCGCCGTCGTCGACGTGCGGGGTGAAGGTCGGCTTGTGCTTGCCGCGGAGATGATTGGCGATGACAGTGGCCAGACGACCGACGACGAGACCTTCGGCGTCGATCAGGATCCACTTCTTCACCACATCCGCAGGCTTCTGCGAAAAGGTTGTCATGTTTTCTGCTCTCGGTTCTGACCTTCATAAGAGAAGGCGTTTCTTGTTGCTTGGATTGGCGAAAGGCGCTTGCCCGCCGCCAATAACAAAACGGCGGCCTTTGCGGGCCGCTGCTTCGTGGAGGCTTATAGGCGAGGGTGGTGACCGCGTCAAGGCGAACGAAAAGGTAGATATCAGGTAAAATGTAGCAAAAACAATAACTTGAACAAAAGGTATTATTTTACCACATCACCATTCCGCTTCGGCGGGATCGAATAGGTGCCGATGGCATGCGCCACCGTGTGTCCGTCTGGGCCGGCAACGATGTCGATGTCGAACACCATCAGGCTCTTTCCCAGCTTCAGGATGCGGCAATGGCCGTCGATCGGTCCTGCCTCGGCCTTGCGCACGAAATTGATGTCG
The DNA here is from genome assembly GCF_003998745.1 of Mesorhizobium sp. M7A.F.Ca.US.014.04.1.1. Taxonomy (NCBI): domain Bacteria; kingdom Pseudomonadati; phylum Pseudomonadota; class Alphaproteobacteria; order Hyphomicrobiales; family Phyllobacteriaceae; genus Mesorhizobium; species Mesorhizobium sp. M7A.F.Ca.US.014.04.1.1. The sequence continues at coordinate 3,389 of NZ_RZRW01000409.1, forward strand.
AGGTTGACGGTGACCGAAAGCGCATCCGGCCCGGCATGGCTGAGCACGCAGACGTAGCCGCCAATGTCGGCCAGCGTGAACAGCGAGGGGCCGGACACCGTGCCGCCGGGACGCAAATGCCGTTCGCCGGCGTTGAGCCGCACGGTGCAGCCGCCCGGGAACACGTCGATCGCCTCGAAATATTTGAACTGCTCATTGAGCTGCGGATAGACGGTTTCCATCAGCGCATTGACTTGTTGCGCGGTCAGCACGGGCTTGAGGTTGGTCTGGGCGGGCATGTCTTGGTCTCTCGCTTTGCGCCAGGCCTGTATGAGCGCAGCGCGGCATTTCTGACAACCTTCGTCCCCTGGCGCAAGCGATCGGTGTTGGACGAAACCTGATCCGGTATTAGATAGTCTGGCAGCCCCAGCGGAATCGCGGAGAACCCTATCCATGGCCGAAATCCTTGCCATCAAGCCTGCCGCCGTTGAGGGTCCGGTGGTTGCACAACTGGACAAGGGCGTGCTGCGCCTCACACTCGCCAATCCGCCTGCCAACGCGCTGTCGCTGGCGGTGATGGCGGCGCTGACGGCCGAACTCGAGCGCGCCAGGGCCGACAAGGCCGTTCGCGTCATCGTCTTGTCGGCTGCCGGCAAGGTGTTCTGCGCCGGCCATGATCTCAAGGAAATGACCGCGCGCCGCACTGACGCCGATCATGGCAAGGCCTTTTTCGCAGAGACGTTTGCCGCTTGTGCGACGCTGATGCAGGCGATCGTGCGTCATCCAGTGCCTGTCATCGCCGAGGTTGACGGCCTGGCCACCGCCGCCGGGCTGCAACTGGTCGCCAGCTGCGACCTGGCGATCGCTTCGCATGAGGCGACCTTCTGTACGCCGGGTGTCAACATCGGCCTGTTCTGCTCGACGCCGATGGTGGCGCTGTCGCGCAACGTCTCGCGCAAGCATGCGATGGAGATGCTGTTGACCGGCGAGACCATTGATGCGGCAACCGCCAAGGAATTCGGCCTGGTCAACCGCGTCGTGCCGCGTGAATACCTGAATCAGATCGTCACCAAATACGCGCAAACCATTGCTTCCAAATCATCTTTGGTGGTCAAGACGGGCAAGGAGGCGTTTTACTCGCAGGCCGAAATGGGGCTGGCGGATGCTTACACCTATACCGGCCGGATCATGGTCGAAAACATGCTCGCGCGCGACGCCGAGGAAGGCATCGGCGCCTTCATCGGCAAGCGCAAGCCGGAATGGACGGACGAATAGGAGCAGCACCATGGAGCCGCGAATCTCTATCGTTACCATCGCCACCGATGATCTGGACCGCGCGGTGCGCTTTTACGAGGCTATGGGCTTGAAGCGGCATGCCGGTATCACCGACGGTGTCGCCTTCTTCCAGATGGGCGGCGTCATTCTTGGTCTGTTCCCACGTGCCAGCGCAGAAGAGGATTCCGGCATCGCCTTCGCCGCGGCGCCATCGGCGGTCTACCTCGCCTACAACACCCGCTCCGACGCCGAAGTCGACGACGTGCTCGCCAGGGCGGAAAAAGCCGGCGGCCGCATCGTCAAGCCGGCCGGCCGCGCCTTCTGGGGCGGCTGGTACGGCTACTTCGCCGACGCCGACGGGCATGTCTGGGAAGTGGCGCACAATCCGGCCTTTCCGATCGCGGAAGACGGCACGATTTCGCTACCTGGCTGATGGCCCATCGCAAGCAGCTGACGCGGCTCAAGGCTCCCTATCTGAAGCGCATCCTGCTCGATGCCGTGCGGGTCGAGGATTGGGAAAAATATCCATGGAACCTGCCGCTGTTTCGCGGCCACGACTTCGAACTCGAATTCACCACGCCGATCACCATCATCGTCGGCGAGA
>NZ_RZRW01000410.1:0-5240 GCF_003998745.1 Mesorhizobium sp. M7A.F.Ca.US.014.04.1.1
ACAGAGGGGGGCGCCACGGAACACCGTGGACCGAGAGGCAGCTCTACTCCCCCACCGCCGCCTCATAGACATCAGCCTTGAACCCGACCATAACCCGGTCGCCTACCTCCAGAACCGGCCGCTTGATCATGGTCGGCTTGGCCAGCATCAGCGCCTTGGCGCTCTTCTCGTCGAGACCCTGCTTTTCCTTGTCCGGCAGCTCGCGGAACGTCGTGCTCGCCTTGTTGAGCAGCTTTTCCCAGCCGACCTTGCCCGCCCAACCATCCAGCCGCTTCGCGTCCAGTCCCTCGGCCCTGAAATCGTGAAACCGGTAGGCTACGTCATGGCCTTCCAGCCAGACGCGCGCCTTCCTGACCGTGTCGCAGGTGGTGATGCCGTACATGGTGATCGTCAAAAGCGTGCTTCCTTGGCTGACTGTCGAATCCGTTCCACAGACTAAACCGCCCTTCCCGATTTGCCAGAGCCGTTGCCATATCTCCGTTCCACATGACGGCCAGGACAATGTCCTGGCCGTCTAACCTCCAGATCATGCAGCAGCGATGTGAGCCGGAAGCCGGGGGTCCGGCCTCAATAATAGAAGCGCTCTTCGGTGATCTTGCCGTTTTTGACCGTGTAGAGGCCAACTTCATCCATGGTGACACGCTCGCCGGTAGCCTTGGGCGTTATGTCGAACTTGAAGCGCACCGCGAACTGGTCGCCATTGACATAGGGGCCTTCGACAGAGCCGCCATGGACTTCATTGTTCTCCTGCCACCACTGGCCCTTCTGCCTGAGAGCCTCCTTGCCACGGGAGATGGCCATCGGCCCCTCCATGGCTTCGTAGCTCACGATATCGTCGGAATTGTACTTCTCGGCGGCAGCTTCGTTCTCGCCCTGCTTGAGCAGCTCGGTAAAATCCTTGGCAATTTCCGCGATGGTCATTTGCGTTCCTCCTGTTCAGACGCACTGCAAATAGGCAACGACTCGCTGGCCTGCCATCGTCGGACCACGGGGTAGCTGACAAGCCATGTCAGGATGATGGATATCGCTCGGAGTATGTGACGACGATGTGAGCACATCACATCGCGCTCAGCGGCCAACATTCCGGGAAAACGTACTTCTTCAGTCCGCGCAAGCTGTGCACAAGGACGAACTCTCGTGCAACAAAGCTGATTGGGCCCATAGGCTGTTTGGGGACAAGTTTTCGGTCATATGCAAGCGTCAGATGCGGAACGAAACCATCTGACGCCTTGAGGCCTTCGCGCAGCATTTCGACGCCGAGCTTCCTGCTCAACTCACAAACCGGTCCGTCATCGGCGAGAAGCACGAAAGGGTGTTTGGCTGGCTTGCCCCTAGTCGCCGGTCGGCCGGGAAAGCTACTGGCATAGCGAAAGGTAACCTCGAACGGGGCCATCGCAATGCGCCGTCCCGATCGGGCGGCCGCAAAAAGAATTTTGGACCGTAGCCTTTTGTAATCACCGACATGCTGCAGGCTGACGTGAAAACGCTCCGGTAGCAGTTGGTCGCCGGTTACCCCGCATTGGCCGCATAGCCGATTTTGACAATCGGCAAAGCGCGAATGGTCCTTAGACTGCAAAAACAAACCGAAGAACACGCGCTCGGGCCGTTTAGGCCGCCATGGCGGCTCTGGAAGTCCATAGTCGAATTCGCCTTGCAGATACATACGCACACGCCCGGCAAAGAACGCTCCTGTTTTGCTCCATTCCGGAACAAAACAGGAACGCTCTCCTTGAGTCAAGCCTGGAATCTATTCGAGCTCACGCCCAGCAGCCGATGATACCCTCGACCTCGAGGAAATCGTGGATCGCCCAGTTGGCCCCGGTTTTTAGAGTTCGATGAACTAACCTGGCAGCACTGGGCAGTTGGCGCCACGGCGCAGGCTGATATGCGCCACGTCGCCGACCTGGAAGCGAAAACCCTCGGCCTGGCGCGGCGCGTCGATGACGACAGGTGCGCCCTGCCCGAGTTCGGCATGCAGGCGCAGCGTGCGGCCGTGAAAGACGACGCTGTTGACGCGCGCCGGTGCGGTGCCGGGCGCGGCCTCGGTCATCGCCAGCAAATCCTCCGGGCGCACGCCGATGGTGCGGGTAGCGCCCTCGGCAGGTGCCTCGCCGGTTTCAGAAATAGCCTCCAGCGGCAGGGTGCCGGCGGTGAAACGCAAGCGATCGCCATCGCGGCCGACAAACCGTGATTGCAGGAGATTCATGGTGCCGATGAAGCTCGCCACAAACTTCGTGGCAGGCCGGTCATAAAGTGTGGCCGGCGGTGCGATCTGCTCGATGCGGCCCTTGTTCATGACGACGATGCGGTCGGAAATCGACAGCGCTTCGGTCTGGTCGTGGGTGACCATGACGAAGGTGGTGCCAAGCCGCGACTGCAGCCGCTTCAGCTCAACCTGCATCTGTTCGCGCAGATGCGCATCGAGCGCCGACAACGGCTCGTCGAGCAGCAGCACGCGCGGCTCGCAGACGATGGCACGCGCGAGCGCGACGCGTTGGCGCTGGCCGCCAGACAGTTCGGAGACACGGGCGCCAAGCTTGTCGGCGAGACCGACCATGTCGAGCGCTTCGCCGGTGCGCTTAGCCTGTTCGGCTCCAGACAGTTTGCGCAGCGACAGACCGAAGCCGACATTTTCTGCAACATTCATGTGCGGGAACAGCGCGTAGTCCTGGAACACGGTATTGACCGGCCGGTCGAACGGGCGAAGTGCCGTGATATCGCGGCCGTCTAGCAGCACCTTGCCGCTCGACGGGCTTTCGAAACCGGCGATGACGCGCAGACTGGTGGTCTTGCCGCAACCCGACGGCCCGAGCAGCGTGATGAACTCGCCGCTGATAATGTCGAGATCGACGGCGTCGAGCCCGACGATGCCGCCAGGAAAAATCTTCGAGACCGCCTGCAGCCGGACGAGTGGATCAGGCGCCATCGCGAACCTCGGACGGCTTCGTGGTGTTGACCCAGAGAATCTGGCACCGCTCGGCGCCCGGATTGCGGAAGGCATGCAAAAGCGTGCTCTTGAAGGCAAAGCTGTCGCCGGCCTTCAGCACGTACTTTGTCGAATCCACCACCAGTTCGACCTCACCAGCCAGCACGAAGCCGAATTCATGGCCGGCATGCGCATAGGCCTCGGCCGTGCCGCCGCCGGCTTCCACCGTCACCAGCATGCCGGTCAGCGTCGCGCCCGGGGGTGACAGCAGCGCCTTGGCAATGCCTTCCGATTTCACCGGGATTTGCCGCCGCTTGTCGGCACGCACGCAATAGAGGTCGTTCGCCGTATCGCTGCCGTCGGCGATCAGCGCCGACGGCTCGATGTCGAGGGCGGCGGCGAGCGGCCAGATCACCTTGACGCGCAGCGAGGACATGCCGCGCTCGATCTGGCTCAATGCACCGATCGACACGCCGGCCTTTGCCGCAAGATCGGCCAGCGACAGCTTGCGCTCCAGCCGCAGCGCCCGCACCCGCCTGCCGACCCGCACATCGGCATCGTCCTTCGGCTTTTCAGCCGTTTCGTCCAGCATGTCCATGCGTTAGTCCTCGTTTGCTTTCCCTTCTCCCCTTGTGGGAGAAGGTGGATCGGCGCGCAGCGCCGAGACGGTTGAGGGGTGTTCCAGCGGAGTGAGACGCTGGTGTTCCCTGGAGCACCCCTCATCCGTCGCCTTCGGCGACACCTTCTCCCACAAGGGGAGAAGGGGGAGCTTTATCCCCCCGCCTTCACCTTCTCAAACATCTTGGCGAGGTCGTCATTCTGTTTCATCGGTCCGGTGAAGATGGTGGTCTTCAGCATCACCTCCGGGTCGGACGGCAGCTGCAATTTCTCCAGCTCCTCCTTCGGCACCGCCGCGAAGGCCGAACTGGTCGAGCTGCCATAGCCGTAGGCCTCGATCAGGTATTTGCCGGAATCCGTCTCCAGCCGGCTGTTGATGAAATCATAGGCGAGGTCGACATTCTTGGCGTCCTTGAGCATCACGAAGCCGCAGGCCCAGGTCAGCATGCCCTCCTTGGGCTTCATGAACTCGACCGGCACGCCCTGCTTCTTGAGCGAGGTGGCCGACGCGTTCCAGGTCATGGCGGCGACCAATTGGCCGCTGGCCAGCGCCTGTTCGACGGAGGTCATGTCGGTGGTGTAGTTGGAGAGCAGCGGGCGCTGCTCGCGCAGCTTCTCGGCCACCTTGTCCATTTGCTCCGGCGTCATGTCGAACGGATTGACGCCGGCGAGCAGCGCCGCCACGACAGGCGTGTCATGCACCGCGTCGATCGTCGCCATGCGACCGGCATACTGCTTGTCCCACAAAAGGTTCCAGCTCGCTTCCGGGTTCTTCACCAGATCGGTGCGGTAGAGGATCGAGGTGTTGCCCCAGTCCCACGGCACCATCCAGACCTTGCCGTCGCCAGCCTGCAGGTCTGGCAGGTTCTTGAACACCGGGAAGATCGAGTCCCAGTTCTTGATGCGCTTGGTGTCGATCGGCTGCAGCAGGCCTTCCTTGTTCCAGCGCGCCACCTTGTCATAGCAGGGATGCGCAATGTCGGGTCGGAAGCCGGCCTTGACCTTGGTGAAGGCGTCATCGTCGTCACCGAAGATCGAGGCCTCGACGCCATCGGGATGCGCGGCAAGGAAGCTCTTGTTGAAGTCGGGCAGTTCATAGCCCGACCAGGTGAAATATTGCAGTTTGTCGCCGGCGAAAGCGACGGTCGACGACAGCGCCAGCGCGAACGCCGTCAATCCAGCGCAAACAGTCTTTGCAGAGATCGATTTCAGGTCGAATGCCATTGCAGTTCTCCTCTCTTGGTTTGTTTTGGTTGTGATGGATCCGCAGGCTTTGGCGCCGTGGCGGACAAGCCGCGATGGCGCAGGATTTCAGCTGCTGCAGCGATGACGAAGGACACCGCCAGGATCGAAGTGCCCAGTGCCATCACCGTCGGCAGCGACCGGGGAAAACGCAGCTGGCTCCAGATGTAGAGCGGCAGCGTCGGCTCGGTGCCGGCCAGGAAGAACACGACGATGAATTCATCGAAGGAGATCAGGAAGGCCAGCATGAATGCCGAGACGATGGCCGGCAGGCTGAGCGGCAGCATGACCCGCCGGAAGGTCGTCCAGTCGGAGGCGCCGAGATCGAGTGCCGCCTCGCGAATGGTTTTCGGGATGGCGGCGAAGCGGCTGCGCATGATCACCACGGTCGTCGGCAGCGCCACCAATATATGGCCGAGAACGATGGCGACGCGCGATGGCCCCAGACCAACGA
>NZ_RZRW01000041.1:0-18732 GCF_003998745.1 Mesorhizobium sp. M7A.F.Ca.US.014.04.1.1
GCTCGGTGTCGCGACTTTCGATCCGCTCGCGCACGGCAGCGCTTCGCCGCGGAAGCCCAGCGAGCGAATGTCGTTGATATCCTCGGTGAGCTTGGAGGTGCAGTGACGTGCGATCGCCAGCGCCAGCTCCCGTTCGGGAATGCCGGAGCCGTCATCGGTGACGCGGATCAGGTTCAGCCCGCCGCCCGATGTGACGATCTCGACGCGCGAAGCACCGGCATCGAGCGCATTCTCGACCAGTTCCTTGACCACGCTCGCCGGACGCTCGATGACTTCGCCGGCGGCGATCTGGTTGATCATCGTTTCGGAAAGCTGGCGGATGGGCATGGCGGCACTATAGGCGGATTCGCGTCGCGCGGGAGGGGCAGAATTGCGCCAGCGGTGGATCAGTGGAAAACGACTTATGCCTGCGCCGCCAGCCAGTCGCGCACCTTGCGGGCGTTGTCGCTGAGCTCCCGGTTCTTCGGCCAGACGACATAGAAGGCCTTGCCGGTCTTCAGCACATGATCCGTCACCGGCACCAGCAGGCCCGACGCCAGCAGCCGCTCGGCGAGATGCCGCCAGCCGAGCGCGATGCCTTGGCCTTCCATGACACCTTGGATCACCAGGCCGTAGTCGTTGATGCGCAGGCCGCGCGCGGTATCGCTGAGATTGGCGCCCGCAGACTGGAACCATTCGTCCCAACTGGCCGCCTCGCGATACGGCTCCTCCAGATGGATGAGGCGGTGCGTGGCCAATTCGGCAGCGGATCTGGGCAGGCCGAACTTTGCCGCATAGCTGGTGCCGGCGACGGGAAATATCTCCTCGTCAGCCAGCGGCAACGAATGATAGTCCGGCCAGTCCCGCGGCGCGCCGCCGCGCACGCCGAGCGGAATGCCTTCCGCGATGATGTCGAGGTCGCGGTCGGCGGGCTGGATACGCAGGTCAATGCCCGGCAGCTCGTCACGGAACTGCTGCAGGCGCGGCATCATCCAGAACGAACCGAACGCGGTCGAGGCGGCCAGCGTGACATGACCGCCGGTCGCCTGCAGGCGCAGATCCTCCGCCGATTTGCGGATGTGCGAAAGGCCGAGCGAGACGTCGGCATGGAAGCGCTCGCCGGCCTCGGTCAGGAGCACCTGGCGGTGGCGGCGCTGGAACAGCTTGGCGCCGAGCTGTTCTTCCAGTCCGCGCACGGCATAGGAGACGGCGGCCTGCGTCATGCCCAGCTCGCGCCCGGCGGCGGTGAAGCTCGACAGCCGCCCGGCCGCCTCGAAGACGATCAGGCTGCCGGCCGAAGGCAGAAGGTGGCGCAAGCTTCGCATAAGCTGAGCTTATACAAGAGATCAGGATTTTCCAGCGTCACATCACCATTTTGTCGCGCTAGGCTCCTTCATGAGTGGAATGGAGTTGCCATGAACGCACCGGCCCCCGAAGTGACCGAACATGCCAACCGCCGCAGTGGCGGCCGCCTGGGGCGCAAGGCCCTGCGCGGAGCTCCCGTAACGTCGTTCCCGACGCTGGTCCGCCAGATCCCCGTCTACCAGATGGTCCCCGATGAGGCGGTCGAACTGATCCACGAGGAGTCGCTCTTGATCCTCGAAGAGGTGGGCTGCGAGTTCCGCGACGACGAGGCGATCGCACTGTGGAAGGCGGCGGGCGCGGATGTCTCGGAAACCCGTGTGCGGATCGACCGGGCCCTGCTGATGGAACTGGTGTCGAAGGTCCCGTCGGAGTTCACGCTCAATGCGAGGAATCCGCAGCGCACGGTGCGGGTGGGCGGCAACAACACCATCTTCGTGCCGATGTATGGCGCGCCCTATGTTCGCGATCTCGACAACAACAGGCGTTACGGCACGCTCGCCGACCTCAACAATTTCCACAAACTCGCCTACATGGCGCCGGCGCTGCATTCATCGAGTTCGGTCATTTGCGAGCCGATGGAAATCGCGGTACCGAAGCGTCACCTCCACATCATCCATTCCGCGCTTAAGCATTCCGACAAGCCGTTCATGGGCATCGTCACGTCCAAGGAGCGGGCGGAAGACACGATGGCGATGGCAGGCATCGTGTTCGGAGAGGATTACGTCCGCGACAATCCTGTCCTGGTGTCGATCACCAACTGCAATTCGCCGCTGGTGTGGGACGCCACCATGCTGGACGCGATGAAGGTCTATGCGCGAAGCAACCAGCCGCTGATCCTCGCACCCTTTGCACTGTGCGGCGCCTCGACTTCGGCGTCCGCCGTGGGCGCTGTGGCACAGGTCAATGCGGAAGCGCTGGCGGGCGTCGCCTTCACGCAACTGCTGCGCCCAGGCTCGCCGCAGATCTACGGACAGTTCATGGTCACGGTGGACATGAAGACCGGTGCTCCGATGGGCGGCACGCCCGAGGCGGCGCAGATGATGTATCTGATGGGAGCGCTGGCACGGAAATACCGGCTGCCGTGGCGCACCTCCGGCTTCCATGTCGGGTCGAAGCTCAACGACGCCCAGGCTGGTTACGAGGCGAACATGCTGATGCATGCCGCCATCCTCGCCGGCGCCAACTACATCTGGCACTCCGCCGGATGGCTCGAGGCCGGCCTGACCTGCGGCTATTCGAAATTCGCCACCGACTGCGAACAGCTCATCGGCTGGTACAAATATGCCGGCGGCCTGCCGTTCGACGATTTCAAGGAAGCCATGGCGGCAATCCGCGAGGTGGGACCGCAGGGCCATTTCCTCGGTACCCAGCACACGCTGGAACATTTCGAATCCGCCTTCTTCATGCCCTCGATCATGGACTTCAATTCGTTCGAACAGTGGAAGGCAGAAGGGGCGAAGGACCACGACACGCGCGGCCGCGAGAAGGCGCGCAACATGCTGGCGGATTACGAGGAGCCGAAGCTCGACGAAGGCATCGCCGATGGCCTGATGGATTTCATCGCGCGGCGCGAGGAGAGGCTGCCGGACAGCGTCAGTTGAGGCGAAGAACCAAGATCAAAGGGAACCAGACGGGAGGAAAAAATGGCATTCTTCAGAAGCAGTGGCGATCGCGTGCCGAGCGCTATCGAGGCAATGGCGGTCGAAGCACGCGCGGGTCGTGTCGACCGGCGCGAGTTCCTGGCGCTGGCAAGCGCCTTCGGCGCATCGACGGCTCTTGCCTATGGCATGATCGGCCTTGCCGTGCCGGATCGGGCCTTGGCCGAAGAGCCGAAGAAAGGCGGAACGCTGCGCGTCTCGATGTCGGTGAAGGGACAGAAGGATCCGCGCACTTACGACTGGGTGGAACTGGCGAACATTTCGCGCTGCTGGCTGGAGCCGCTTGTCCGCTATACCAGGCAATTCACCTTCGAGCCGGTCCTGCTCGAAAGCTGGGATATCAACGACGACGCCACCGAATACGTGCTGCATGTGCGCAAGGGCATCACGTGGAACAATGGCGATGCCTTCAACGCCGATGACGTCGCTCACAATCTGACCCGCTGGTGCGAGAAGAATGTCGCCGGCAATTCCATGGCCGCCCGGGTCGGCGCGCTGATCGACGCAAAGACCGGCAAGGCCAGGGATGGCGCGATCACCAAGGTCGACGACAATACGGTCAAGCTGAAGTTAAGCGAACCAGACATTTCGCTGATCCCGAATTTCACCGACTATCCGGCGCTCGTCGTCCATCGCAGCTTCGATGCCGACGGTGCCGATCCGATCAAGAAGCCGATCGGCACGGGACCGTTCGAACTGGTCTCCTACGATGTCGGCCAGAAGGCGGTCGTCAAGCGTCGTGAGAATGGCAAATGGTGGGGTGGTGAGGCGCCGCTCGACAGCGTCGAGTTCGTCGACTACGGCACCGATTTCAACGCCACCGTGAACGCGTTCGAATCCGGTGAGATCGACCTCAATTTCGAGTCGCCCGCCGACTTCATCGACATTCTCGACAAGATGGATCTGGTGAAATCGGAGGTGGCGACGGCGACGACGCTGGTTGCCCGCACCAACATCACCCACAAGCCCTACGACGACAAGCGGGTGCGCAACGCCCTGCAAATGGCCGTCGACAACAATGCGGTCCTCGAACTCGGTTATGCCGGGCGAGGCACCCCTGGTGAAAACCACCACGTCGCCCCGATCCATCCGGAATACTATGCGCTGCCCAAGAAGACACGCGACGCCGCCGGCGCCAAGAAGCTGATGGCGGAAGCCGGACAGGCCGACTTCGAGCATGAGCTGATCACCATCGAGGACGATTGGCAGAAGAATACCGGCGACGCCATTGCCGGCCAGTTGCGCGATGCCGGGATCAAGGTGAAGCGCACGGTGCTGCCGGGTTCGACCTTCTGGAACGACTGGACGAAATATCCCTATTCGATGACGATCTGGTACATGCGCCCGCTTGGCGTGCAGGTGCTGGCGCTCGGCTATCGCACCGGCGAGGCCTGGAATGAATCGGCATATTCCAACCCCGATTTTGATGCCAAGCTCAAGCAGGCGCTTTCGCTCATCGACGTGGAGAAACGACGCGAGGTCATGAAGGATGTCGAGCAGATCCTGCAGGATTCGGGCGTCATTATTCAGCCCTTCTGGCAGAAGCTCTACAGCCACATGAGCAAGAAGGTGAAGAACTATGGTGTCCACCAGACATTCGAGATGGACCTTCAGAACGTCTGGCTGGACGGCTAAAACAAGGTGCTGCAGGACTTCATGAGCCGCAAAAAAGCCGATATGCAGGATACGTGGTGTTGATAGGCTCAAGCCGTCAAAAGCCGGAGATTCTGCATGCGACTGACAGTGATCGTTGCCGCCCTTTCGATAGCCCTGCCGGCCGGAGCCGTCGCCGGACCGGCGTCCGACGCGGTGAAGTTCTTCTATGCCCCGGCGGTCAAGTTCGAGGCCGACGAACAATATCGGGACCGGTTCACCGAACCGGTGACGAAACTGTTCGACCTGAACGACCAGGCAACGAAAAAGAACCCGGACCAGGTCGCCTGCATCGATTTCGATCCTGGTCTCGACGCTCAGGATTTCGATCAGAAAACCGTCTCGAAAACGCTGAAACTGTCTGAGAAGCAGGATGGCGACAACGCACAGGTCACGGCATCCTTCAGCCTGTTTCCGGAAGGCGATGATTCCAAACGTGAAATGCTCTGGTCGCTCAAGAAGATCGACGGCAAGTGGAAGATATCGGACATCGCTTCCAAAACCAGCGACTGGACGCTCAGCGCGCTGGAATGCATGGCCGGCCAGACGCCGGAGTGAAGCGATGGCCCACCGCCGGTTCGTGGCACTGTCGGGTGTGTGCCTGCTGGCGGCTCTGAGCGGCGCCGCCGCGCAAGGCTTGTTGGGTGCGCCGCCGGCAAACGCCCCGGCCGACACCCAGCCGAGCGACAGCGCTGCACCGCCCGCAAATGCGCCGGGCGGAGCGGCAGAACCGGCCACGCCGCCGGTTGGATGGTCGCCGGCCGAAGCCGCGCCCGCCGCACCGATCCAGCCGGGCTCGCCGACCGCCGTTGTGCGGCCGTTTTACGATCAGGTCGGGCTGGAGATCGATCCGGCCGAGCGAAGCCATTTCATCGATCCAGCCAAAACCGTGCTCGACAAGAGCGACGCCTTGCGCAAATCCGGGCAGGGCGAGTGCCTCGACCCCAACATGGCGCTCGACAATGCCGATTACGACAAGGCCGAGATAGACAAGAGCCTGAAGACGCTCGAGGCGATCAACGGTGACCAGGCCAAGGTCATCGTCGCCTTCGTCATATCGGGCAACCCGCACCGGCTGGAATGGAAATTCAAGAAGGTCGATGGCGACTGGAAGATCACGGACCTGTTGTCGGTGACCGGCGAATGGGCACTCAGCCAATATCAGTGCGAATGATGGGCGAGCTCAACCCCGCCCGCGATAGGGCGCCACCCCGGTGTCGGGGAGCCAGGCGCCTTCCGGCGGAGCGCCGGTTTGCCAGAACACATCGATCGGAATGCCGCCGCGTGGATACCAATAGCCGCCTATGCGCAACCACAGCGGCTTGGTTGCCGCCACGATGCGGCGGCCGATCATGACGGTGCAGTCTTCATGGAAGGCGCCATGGTTGCGAAACGAGGTCATGAACAGCTTGAGCGACTTCGATTCCACCAGAGCCGCATCGGGTGCGTAGTCGATGACGATATGGGCGAAGTCCGGTTGGCCGGTGACCGGGCACAGCGAGGTGAATTCCGGGCAGGTGAAGCGCACGATCGCCGGCGGCCCGTCGCCGCGCGAAAACGGTACGGTCTCCAGAACCGCTGCTTCGGGGCTTTGTGGCGTCTCGACGTGCGCACCGAGCTGGGTGAGAGTTTTGGTATCGATCATGGGCCCAATCCTTGTCGCATGCGCCCGGAGTGCGTGCGGGACGACATGCTTGAAAACGAATTTTGCCGCTCATTAGCACAATTTGAAACCGCAGGAAGACGATGACCTCCAACGATCCGCTTCTCCAGCCCTACCAGCTCAAACATCTGACGCTGAAGAACCGGGTCATGTCGACCAGCCATGAGCCGGCCTATTCCGAGGACGGCATGCCGAAACAGCGATACCGGCTCTACCATGCCGAGAAGGCCAAGGGCGGTATGGCGCTGACCATGACCGCCGGCTCGGCGATCGTCTCGCGCGACAGCCCGGCCGCTTTCGGCAATCTGCATGTCTATGACGACAGGATCGTGCCGTGGCTGGCCGAGCTCGCCGATGCCTGCCACGAGCACGACTGCAAGGTGATGATCCAGATCACCCATCTCGGCCGCCGTACCGGCTGGAACAAGGCCGACTGGCTGCCGGTGCTCTCGGCCTCGCCGGTGCGTGAGCCGGCGCATCGCGCATTCCCGAAAACCATCGAGGACTGGGACATCGAGCGCATCGTCGCCGACTATGCTTCGGCCGCCCAGCGCTGTCAGGCCGCCGGCCTGGACGGCATCGAGTTCGAATCCTACGGCCATCTGATGGACGGCTTCTGGTCGCCGGCCACCAACCATCGCGACGACGAATTCGGCGGCTCGCTCGACAACCGCCTGCGCTTCACCAACATGGTGCTTGATGCCGTGCGTGCGTCGGTCGGCGAGAAATTCGTCGTCGGCATCCGCATGGTCGCTGACGAAGATTTCGAAAAAGGCCTGTCCAAACAGGAGGGCATCGAGATCGCCAGGCGGCTGGCCAATTCCGGCAAGGTCGATTTCCTCAACATCATCCGCGGCTCGATCGAAAGCGATGCGGCGCTGACCAAGGTCATACCGGTGGCCGGCATGCGCTCGTCGCCGCATCTCGATTTCGCCGGAGAGGTGAGGGCGGCGACGAAATTCCCGACCTTCCACGCGGCGCGCATATCCGACGTGGCCACCGCACGCCACGCCATTGCCACCGGCAAGCTCGACATGGTCGGCATGACCCGCGCCCATATCGCCGATCCGCACATCATCAAAAAGGTGATGGAGGGCCGCGAGCATGAGATCCGCCCGTGCGTGGGCGCCACCTATTGTCTCGACCGCATTTATGAGGGCGGCGAAGCGCTTTGCGTCCACAATGCCGCGACTGGCCGCGAGGCCGAAATCCCGCATATCATCGTCAAGACCGAAGGACCGAAGCAGAAAATCGTGGTCATCGGAGCCGGCGCCGGCGGGCTGGAGGTTGCGCGGGTCGCAGCCGAGCGCGGCCACAAGGTGACGGTGCTTGAAGCATCGAGCCAGGCCGGCGGCCAAATTCGACTGGCGACGCAGAATCCGCGCCGCAAGGAGCGGATCGGTATCATCGACTGGCGGCTGGCTGAACTCGCCCGGCTCGGCGGCGAGATCCGCTACGCCACCTGGGCGGAGAAGGACGATGTTCTGGCGCTGTCACCCGACGTGGTGGTGGTCGCCACCGGCGGCCTGCCGCAGACCCCGCCGCTGACGGCCGGCGACAATCTTGTCACCTCAAGCTGGGACATCATGGCCGGCAGCGTCAAGCCGGCCGAAAATGTACTGCTCTATGACGACAATGGCGGCCATCAGGGCATGGGCGCCGCCGAACTGATCGCCAATGCCGGCTCGAAACTCGAACTTGTCTCGCCCGAACGTTTCTTTGCCCCGGAAATGGGCGGCATGAACCATGTGCCGTACATGCGCGCCTTTCAGGAAAAGGGCGTCAGCATCACCATCAACACGCGGCTGCGTTCGGTGCGCCGCGAGGGCAACCAACTGGTCGCCGAACTGGCATCGGATTTCGCCGATGGCTGGCGCGGCGAGCGCAGGGTCGACCAGGTGGTGGTCGAGCACGGTACGTTGCCGCTCGATGATCTCTATCTCTCGCTGAAGCCTCTGTCGAAGAACGGCGGTGCGGTCGACTACGAACGGCTGGTGAGCGGTGGCGACATCTTCCCCAAGCGCAATCCAGAAGGCGGCTTTGTACTGTTCCGCATCGGCGACGCGGTCGCTTCGCGCAACATCCATGCCGCCATCTACGACGGCATCAGGTTCGGCTTGCGGATCTGAAATTGGGCGTTGCCAGGATCGGTGGCGCGCGGCCGGACCTGCGTACGAGAGCCCATGTACTTCGGTCTGGCCGCGCGCTCGCGCGTCATTGGCTCGTCGCCAGACAACGCACGATTCTGTGAGGGTGTGCCGCGTGGCGGCGTTCAAAACATTCTGGCGGTGGCCATGCACAGCACTGTCAGCACCAACAGCCCCCCGGCAATGCGCTCGCCTCTTGTCATCTTCGCGCGCAACTGCCTTTCCGTTGCCGCATCGGCACCGGCAAGCTGCCTGCTGGTTGAGCCTACCAGCGCGCCTTGCACGCCGGCGGCGATCAGGGCCGTCACGATGCCCAGCGCCAGCACCTTCTCCATCGAGCCGAAAACACCCTCGTGAAAGAAATACCAGAGCAGTATGCCGGTCAGGAAAACCAGGCCGGCAGCGCCCATTTGCGGCCGGAAGAACCGTTCCGCCCGGATGTCCGGGTCACGGCCGACCGCGATGGTCGTGCCCGCCCAGAATACGCCTGCCATGACATGAAGACCGATAACGACGATGTAGACATATTGCATGACCGGATTTCCTCTTTAGCCCGCCATCTCTAGATAATTAGATATCGAATGGTTAGATGTCAATATATAAGTCGTGCCAGTTCCATCCGTGCATGACACCGTCTAGGGTCCTGCAATGACACCCTTTGACCGCCCGCCAGTCGGCATGAATCTCGGACGAACCGCCAAGCTGGTTGCCCAGGCCTTCGATGCTGCCCTGGTCGAGGCTGGAGGTACATTGCCGATCTGGCTCACGCTGCTATCGGTCAAGTCGAGCAACCTTGCCAACCAGCGCGAGCTTGCCGGCATGATCGGTATCCAGGGCGCGACGCTGACCCATCATCTCAACGCCATGGAGGCGCAGGGCCTGCTGATGCGCCGCCGCGACCCCGTCAACCGCCGGGTTCATCTGGTCGAATTGACCGAGGCCGGAGAAGCGATGTTCGAGACACTGCGCAAGGCCGCGCTCGTCTTCGACAAGCGGCTGCGAGTGGGATTGACCGACGAGCGTCTGGCGGAGTTCGCGCAGGTGCTGGCTGTGTTGCGGGGCAATGTCGGGGGATAGAACCCTGCGGACCAAGAATTTCCTTGGACTGGACTTCCCTCATCACATTTGTAACGTTCCATTGTCCGGCTGATCCTGGTGGGAAGAGGTCAGGCTCAACTCTTCTGTAAAATCTGTGCAAGAATACCGAAGCCGCTGGCTTCGGGAGCGAGAAGTCGCCGGAAAACCTAACAACGTTCGGGGGGACAAGTTGACCAAAGAAGATCTGTTCGTTCCGCGCCAGACCAACACGGCGCTTTACATCCAGCTATACGAGGCTGGATATCCGCTTGCCGATATCGCCAGGGTGCAGAAGGCGTATCGTGTGTGTTGCGCGATGTTCAACGGCCGTTATCGCAAGACGGGACGGCCTTTCATCTGCCATGCGGTGGGAGCTGCGTCGTCGGTCGCGCATTTCGACCAAAGCGTCGATCTTGTCCTCGCCGCTATGTTTCACGCCGCCTATGACGGAGGCCAGTATCCGGACGGCAAATCCAGCAGGCGAACCGATGCTCATCGCAAGTGGCTGGAGCAAAAAATTGGTCCTCGCGTCGAGGGTCTTGTCGCTCGCGTGGTCGGACTGAAATTCGACACGGGAGATCCCGAGCGCATTGTGGACAAAGGTGTGCCGACCGGCGACGAGGACATTCTGTTCCTGGCGCTTGCCCATGAGGTCGATGACCTGGCGGACGGCGGACTGGCGTTTGCGCCCAAATACGGCCAGTCGATTCGTTCGAGGGTTGCTGCCTGCGCCACTCTGGCCAGGAATCTGGGCCGCGAAAATCTTGCCGCCACCATCGAAGGTTACGGCGCCCGCTACGAGACGATGGCGTGGGCTGCTCCCCTCCAGGAGACGAAGCTGGTGGGCTTTCAGATGACGCCTAATTTGCGCACATACATCAAATTGCGTCGGCACAAGCTGCGCGGGGAGTCGATCGAGGTGCTTTGACGCCTTGCCGGCCATGCGACAGCATCGGGTACCGATGCACATCCGCTGAAGAACTCGCCGTCCTCACCGGTTCAGTCGTCGTAGCCCTGGATTGCCCCAAAGGCGTAACGGCGCAGCTTCAGCGCGGCGATCAAATTGGTCAGCTTCGTCTTGCCGTCGAAGCCGTCCTGAAACATCTCGTCATGCATCAGCAGGATCAGCTTGCCGGGCTTGACGAAGCGGCCATAGCCGAACAGATGATCGATCTCGCTGACCAGATGGTCGACGCTCTGCACCGGCTCGCCGTTGTCCTTGTGCACCCATTCATGGTCCCAGCCGTAGAGATAGAAGCCTGAGGCCGCGACAAATTCGTAGTCGGGCTCTTCATGCCCCTCCTGGGCGAGGCCAAGCGAAGTGTCGTTCTTCGACATGGAGGGCAGCCTGAACACGTCGCGCCCCGGCAGCCTTGCATGCACCACGGGCTTCAAGCCGAGCACCGCGTTTGCCCGTACCATGTCGGCGACGACACCCTCGGTGTCGCCGTAGAAATGCCGGTAGTGATTGTAGGCATGGCTGTAGCTGTGGTTGCCGAGCGTCACCAGAGGAAGCTGCTTGGCGCGCTGGACGAGCGCTCTGTTGGCAGCGCTCGCCTGTGCGTGCATGCCGACCATGAATAGGGTTGCAGGAACCTGCTCGGCCTCCAGCACGTCGAGGATGTTGCTTGTGCCGTTCAGCGGCCCATCGTCGAAGGTAAGATAGATGGTGCGATCGGCGCCCTGGGCGGGGGCCGCAAAGATCAGCAGTGCCGCAAGGGCAAACCGAAACGGTGTCATCAGCCCCGATATCCCTGTTGCGATCACGACAAGGCGGCCATCTTCACACGCGGTTGTCAAGGCAGCCCGGCCGTACCTATGCCAGGCTTCCTTGCAGCACCGTCAGCTTGGCCTTCTTCGGCATGCGAGCGGTCAGCCATTCCAGCGCCTTGTCGTGCGGCATCGGGAAGGCGATGGAGTAGCCCTGCACCTGGTCACAGCCGATCGCCATCAGCGAATCGAGCTCGGCCTCGGTTTCGGCACCCTCCGCGACGATCGAGATGCCGAGGCCACGCGCCAGCTCGGTGATGGCGCGCACGATCTTCGAGTTGTCGCCATTCTCATGGATGTTCTGAACGAAGCGGCGATCGATCTTCAGCCGGTCGATCTCGTTCGGGTTGACATGGCTGAGCGAAGCATAGCCGGTGCCGAAATCATCGAGTTCGAGATGGACGCCGGCTGCCCTGATGTGGCGCAGCTTGGCGGCGATGCCTGTCTTTTCGTCGTCGAGGATGACGGATTCGACGATTTCCAGCGACAGTTTTTGCGGCGGCAGCCCAGCCTTTTCCAGCGTCTCGAACAAGAACGCATCGAAATCGTGCTCGCGCAGCTCGGTGCCGGAAACATTGACGGCAAGCCGTCCGAAGGCAATGCCGGCGCGATTCCATTCGGCCGCCTCGTTGATCGCCTTGGTGATGACGATGCGGCCGATCTCGGGCATGAAGCCGCATTTCTCGGCGACCGGGATGAATTCGCCGGGCGGGATCATGCCGCGCTCCGCATGGTTCCAGCGCACCAGCGCCTCTATGCCGCTGATCGTGCCGTTGGTCAGCGAGACCTGCGGCTGGAAATAGACCTGGAACGCCCGCTCCGCGATGGCGACCTTGATGTCGTGCTCGAGCTGCTTGCGATAATCGAGTTCGCGGCGCAGTTCCTCGGAGAAGAAGGAGAAGTTGCCACCGCCAAGCTTCTTGGCGGAATAAAGCGCCAGGTCGGCATGGACCAGCAAATCCCCAGCATTGTCGGCGTCGATCGGATAGACCGCGATGCCGGCGCTGGCGCCTGGGAGAATGGTCGTGCCCTGGAAGACGATCGGCTCGTTGATGTGCGCCAAGATGCGCCGCGCCAGCATGTTGATGTCTTCGGTGCCGCCGGCGCCGCCGAGGATCATGACGAACTCGTCGCCGCCCAGGCGCACGCACAGATCCGACGCCCGGCAGGAATCGCGCATGCGCTGTGCCGTGACGACCAGCACATAGTCGCCGGCGGCGTGGCCGAGCGTATCGTTGATCTGCTTGAACCGATCGAGATCGAGCTGGACGACGGCAAGGCGTTCGCGACGCCGGTGCGTGCCCTTGATCAGCGTGTCGAAATGATCGGTCAGGAACGTGCGGTTGTGCAGGCCGGTGAGGCCGTCATGAACCGCGATGAAGGCCATGGAATTGCGCGCGTCGATCAGTTCATGCGTCTTGCGCAGGATGGCGTTCGACATCGGCCTGAAGATGAAGAGCGCCACCAGTATGATGACGCCGATTGTGGCGTAGAACAGCGTGCGATGGAGAGCGAGCAGCTTCTCGGAGCGGTCGTCGGCGTCGGCAGTGATGCGCTGGCCGAGCGCGGCATAACCCGACAAGGTCGCATTGGCGACTGAGGCGTCGAGATTGACGCGTTCGCCGCCGCCCTTGTAGCCGCCATTGCCGTTGAATTGCGATTCATAGGCCGAGATCAGGCGGTCGCCATTGGCGATCAGCCCGACGGAGAAATAGTCGAGGTGGAAGGGCTTGGCGAAGAGGACGCTTTCGATCGACTTCGGGTCGAGCTTGGCCGGCGATTGCGGATCGGCTCCTGTCTGATCGAGCAGCAGGTCGTAGTTGGTCTCGAACTCCGCCGTTGCCTGCTTGAGCGCGCTGACCAGCGCCGGTTGCTTGTCGCGTGAACCGGCACCCGTTGCACTGGCAAGGAAGACGATGCGCTGCGACAGCGTCTTTTGTGTGCTGACGATGTCGAGCAAGGTGTGATTGTGCTGTTGGGTGGCCATCATCTGCTGCAGCAGGATGAAGGAGGCGATCACCATGGCCGCAATGATCAGCAGGGCCAGCCAATAGCCAGCCTTGATCAGCAGTATGAGCTTGCCTGAAACGGTTTGCACCGGCTGCTGCGACATTTTCGGGGGCGGCCCTCTCGCCTAAGGATTCTTGCCTAGGGATTCTTGTATGAGCACCATTGAACTGCAAACGTTAACAGGACCGGAAATCGACGGCTGTCCGGCAAGGGGCGGCCGTGGAAAGATCGCGGAATGGTTATCGGCTCGTTTAGCACCGTACCGGCATTTGAGCGGTCATCGGCCAGAACCTTTGTCGTGGCGTCGTTCCTCGGCCGCGTGATGATCGACATCGGGGCCGCATCGTGCTGCTTGCCACCGATCCGGTCGTTTTTGCGATGGATTTTTCGCGCGGACGAGACGACAGTCGGCCCACATCAAACGAGGCTAGGTCATGACCGCAGCATTCCTCTCCCACATCGACAGCGAGCTCGCGGGGCTCAAATCGGCAGGCCTCTACAAGTCGGAGCGGGTGATCACTTCGACGCAGTCGGCCGAGATCGAGGTCGGCGGCGACAAGGTGTTGAATTTCTGTGCCAACAACTATCTCGGCCTCGCCGATAGCGCCGATTTGCGCAATGCTGCCAAGCAGGCGCTCGACCGCTATGGCTACGGCATGGCATCGGTGCGCTTCATCTGCGGCACGCAGGAAGAGCACAAGCAACTCGAAGCCACGATTTCCTCCTTCCTCGGCATGGAAGACACCATCCTTTACGGCTCCTGCTTCGATGCCAATGGCGGCCTGTTCGAGACGCTGCTGGGCGAGGAAGACGCCATTATTTCGGATGCCTTGAATCATGCCTCGATCATCGATGGTGTGCGGCTGTCGAAGGCCAAACGTTTCCGCTACGCCAACAACGACATGGCCGATCTCGAGGCGCGCCTGAAGGAAGCCCGGGACTGCCGCTTCCGGTTGATCGCCACCGACGGCGTGTTTTCGATGGATGGCATCATCGCCAATCTCAGGGGTGTCTGCGACCTCGCCGAGAAGTATGACGCCATGGTGATGGTCGACGACAGCCATGCCGTCGGCTTCGTCGGTCAGAACGGCCGCGGCTCGGCCGAGCATTGCGGCGTCGAGGGCAGGGTCGACATCATCACCGGGACGCTCGGCAAGGCACTTGGTGGGGCCTCCGGTGGTTACACCTCGGGCAAAAGCCAGGTGGTCGACTGGTTGCGCCAGCGCTCACGGCCGTATCTCTTTTCCAACACGCTGATGCCGGCGATCGCCGGCGCTTCGATCAAGGTGTTCGAGCTGATCAAGGACGGCGATGGGCTGCGCGACAAACTCTACGACAACGCTGCGCGGTTCCGGTCGCAAATGGGCAAGCTCGGCTTCACGCTGGCCGGAGCGGATCATCCGATCATCCCGGTGATGCTGGGCGATGCCAGCCTGGCGCAGGAGATGGCCGCGCGCATGCTGAAGCGCGGCATCTATGTCATCGGCTTCTCCTTCCCGGTGGTGCCAAAGGGGCAGGCGCGCATCCGCACGCAGATGTCGGCGGCGCATTCCAGCGCCGATATCGACCGCGCGGTGGAAGCGTTCGCCGCCGTCGGGCGCGAACTCGGGGTGATTTCCTGACAAGCCGGAATCGAAAAGCGATTCCGGAACAAGAGCTTCAAGGGACAAAAGCATGTCGAACATGATGAAGGCGCTGGTGAAGGCCAAGGCCGAACCAGGCATCTGGATGGAAGAGGTGCCGGTGCCGGAAATCGGCCCTAACGACGTGCTGATCAAGATCAAGAAGACGGCGATCTGCGGCACCGACGTGCACATCTACAATTGGGACCAGTGGGCGCAGAAGACGGTGCCGGTGCCGATGGTGACGGGCCATGAATTCGTCGGCACCGTTGCCGATTTCGGCGCAGCGGTCACCGAATACAAGGTCGGCCAGCGCGTGTCGGGCGAGGGCCACATCGTCTGCGGTCATTGCCGCAACTGTCGCGCCGGGCGAGGGCATCTGTGCCGCAACACGCTCGGCGTCGGCGTCAATCGTCCGGGCGCCTTCGGTGAGTATCTGGCTATCCCGCAGCACAACGTCGTGCCGATCCCCGACGATGTGCCCGATGAGATTGCCGCGATCTTCGATCCCTTGGGCAATGCCGTCCACACCGCATTGTCCTTCGATCTGGTCGGCGAGGACGTGCTGGTGACTGGCGCCGGGCCGATCGGCATCATGGGCGCGCTCGTCGCCCAATGCGTCGGCGCGCGCAAAGTGGTCATCACTGACATCAACCCGGTGCGGCTGGCGCTAGCCAAGAAACTCGGCGTCCAGCATGTCGTCGACGCCTCGAAGGAGAAGCTGCGCGACGTCATGCCGGTGCTCGGCATGACCGAGGGGTTCGACGTCGGCCTCGAAATGTCAGGCGCCGCCCCCGCTTTCCGCGACATGATCGACACCATGAACAATGGCGGCAAGATCGCCATTCTGGGCATCGCGCCGACCGGCTTCGAGATCGACTGGAACAAGGTCATCTTCAAGATGCTGCATCTCAAAGGCATCTACGGCCGCGAGATGTTCGAAACCTGGTACAAGATGATCGCGCTTGTGCAGGGTCCGCTGGATGTCTCCGGCCTGATCACCCACCGCATCGGCATCGACGATTTTCAGATCGGTTTCGATGCGATGAAGAGCGGCAGTTCCGGCAAGGTGGTGATGGACTGGTAGGGATTGCCTTGGCCGCTATTCAGGAAAAGCTGACGACAGCACCTCTGGTCCGCCGGACATTTTCCAACTAGGGGAACATGGCTGGGTGGAGAGCTATGGCTCCGCTACGTGCGCTCGCTAATCATATACGGCGACGTATCGCGGCCCACCCGGTGACGGTCGATGGGGCAATTCGCTTCAGTCGATGACGGAAACCCGGTGAACCGATGCTGAGGCCCCGACGCGATCGTCTATTTCCTATGATCTGCGATTGAGGTCGAGGTGTTGCCGCTTTCAGCGGGTAAGATGCGATAGACGACTTCCGGTACCCTTCCGGTCAGCGAAAAGGAAGGCAACGAGCCGCATTGCCTCAAGCAAAATGTTACCAATAGTGTCCTGTTCCAAAGGGGATGGACAGGTCGTGCCATTCCGGTTCGGGGGAAGGATGGCGCGGCTCAGCATGGCGACACGGTGAAGCGGCGATCGTGGAGCTTTATTGCGGCGTTGACAAGCGGCGCATTCTGGATGAGTTCGAGGCGGTAACCGGCTATTATTCGCAAGCGCGCGATCCGTCTTATGAACCGTCGTGAGCAGAGGCCGTCTGCGGGCAAGAGCCGCAGCCGCTGTTACGGCAGCGATGTCCGCGACGCGCTCATCGTGTTGTGGGAGGATTCGGAGCGGCTGGGTCCGCATCGACGCTCGCGGCGGCCAGCGCCGCCGGGCAGGAATGAGTTCGCAGTTCGCCGCTCGGTGCCAGCCCGCACCTTCGGCGATTGGAAAGATCCGCCGCCCGGCTTTGTTGAGCGCATTCGGGCACGTCTTCGTCAGGGAGCTTCGTGCAGACGATGGTGCTGACCGGATTGCCGCCGGCTGGACCGATTGCATTCCGCTCCGCACGCGCGACAGCGGCAATGTGATCATGGCGATCAAGCAGGCCCGCTCCCGGTTTCGCTGACCCTGTGCTGCTGTTTGCCGGCATCCGCCCGCACAGGAAGAGCTTGTAAAAGTGCGGAAATCGAGGAGCCGTTGGTCGTCGATCTTCAGCCTGAACGCGGTCGTTTGCTGGTGCCGCAAATCGGCTGTTGCATGTACATCCCTGTCAGACGTCAGTTTTCCTCGCCTATTTTGGTGTCGAGCGCGAAGTGCTCCAACCAGATTGCAAGGCTTTTTGGAAATGAGAGCGGCTTTGCGCAGGGCGCTCCGTTGTTGAGCATTCAAGCTACCAAGCCAATGACGCGCAGGTTCCACCAGGCTCGCCAGCCTTGAAGGACAGCGAAAAAAGCAGAGCACGACAGACACAACAGTGCATCAGGACGCCGCAGTCGTTGAAGATGGTGCGCTGCATCCATACCGTGGATGCATTCGATCCAAATAATCGATTTGTTCAATCAGTTTCTCGAAAGCTAACCCTACCCTCTGTGGGAATCGGGCTCTGAGCCGCGACGCTGCCTTGCGAGCGCAGGGGCTGCACGTAGGAGAGATGATGCAACGAGAAATCGCACGCGGGTTGCTGGCCTCGTGGGTTCGCCGACCGGCGTATTTGAGCCCGTCAGTTGGTCCTCACCCGCGCCTATTGCCACCGAGCGACTTGCATGTCCCTCCGACTCGGACCAGTTCCGAGAGCTGCGACGAGTTGCGCGCCGTGTGCTCCGATCAGATGGCCGCCGGTGACGCGTTCGATGGGCCGTCCCTCTTCGAGAGGAGATGAAATGCGAACGCTGCTCGTGGATCATCATGCGGATCTTGCGCGCGCCATGCGACTTGCGCTCGGGGATGGCGGCTTCGTCGTTGATGTCGTTGGTACTCTGGAACTGGCTTCGAGTGCATTTTCTTGCGCCAGCTATGAAATTCTCCTGCTGGAATTGGCTCTGCCAGATGGCGATGGCTTGGGTTGGCTGAGGCAGTTGAGGACCCACGGGCATTCAGTTCCTGCCGTCATTATGAGCAGCCTTAACGATCTCGATAAGCGAATTGCGATCTTCAACGGTGGTGCGGACGACTTTCTGCTCAAACCCATCTCTACCGATGAGCTTATTGCCAGAATGAGAGCCATTCTGCGCCGGGCGACACAGATGACCGACCTGAGGCTCGTATTTGGCAATCTCGACTTTGATCCGGTCGCCCGCCAGGTTTTCGTTGATGGGCACCCAATGATGATCGCACGTCGCGAACTCTGTGTTCTAGAGCACCTGCTTAACCGGGCAGGCCGCATCGTGCCCCGTGCGCAATTGGAAGATCACCTCTATTCATTCAACGACGACGTGTCTGCCAACGCGCTTGAAGTCGGAATTTATCGTTTACGGGGACATCTGACCAGATCAGGTGCAACGCCACGGATCAAGACCATCCGAGGCATTGGTTACATCCTAGAATTGACTGACGCCTCGTCCGCATAGTTTGTCGAATCGAAAGAAGATCTATTTTGCTGATCCTTCAACATCCTTGCGCTGCGCTCAATTGGCGGGCGATCGCCAACAAGGTTACAAGACCTGCAGTGCCCCGTTACCTGGGCCATCTCCTCTGCGCGCTTATTGTGACTTTCCCACTTGGTGTCGCGGCGCAAAACAAGCAGGACAAAGGCCCGCCGCATGCGGCTTCGAATAGCATCAACGCCACGCTGACCCTTTCCTCTTCGCTCGGGGAGACCGTTCATCTGCCCGGGCCAGCCACGACCATCTTTGTTGCTGACCCCACGATCGCGGATTTTCAGGCGCCATCGAGC
>NZ_RZRW01000411.1:0-5233 GCF_003998745.1 Mesorhizobium sp. M7A.F.Ca.US.014.04.1.1
CCCCTGGGGAGAAGGGAAGCGGCTGCTCGCATCCAATTCAAGAAAACCTAAACTCGCGACAAAAATTTCTGGATTGCCCGCAAAGCCCATCCGTGGTTTGAGGCGCTTCCAGCTAAGGCTTCCCCATGTCGCTTCCGCTCATCGCCCTGTTCATCGCCGCCTTTGCCTTCGGCACCACCGAATTCGTCATTGCCGGCGTGCTGCCGCAGGTGGCGCAAGGCCTGGGCGTCTCGGTTCCCTCCGCCGGCTATCTCGTCTCCGGCTATGCCGGCGGCATCGCCATCGGCGGCCCGCTGCTGGCGCTCGCCACCAAGTCATTGTCGCGCAAGAGCCTGCTGCTCGGCCTAGCCATCGCCTTCACCATTGGCCAGGCGGCTTGCGCGCTGGCGCCCGATTTCACCTCGATGCTTCTGTTGCGCATTGCCGTGGCGGTCGCGCATGGCGCCTATTTCGGCGTCGCCATGGTCGTTGCCGTCGGTCTCGTGCGCGAGGACCAGCGCGGCATGGCTGTCGCCGTCATCCTGTCCGGCCTCACCGTCTCCAACGTCATCGGCGTGCCGGCCGGCACCGCGATCGGCAACATCTGGGGCTGGCGTGCGACTTTCTGGGTGATGTGCGCGCTGGGTGTCGCGGCAACGCTTGCCATGGCAGCCCTTTTGCCGCGCACCACCGGCTCATCGGCCAAGCCCGCCGGTTTCGCCCGCGAGGTCCGCGTGCTGGCCCGCCAGCAGGTCTGGACATCGCTGATCCTGATGCTGATGCTGATGATCGGCCAGTTCGGCCTGTTCACCTACATCACGCCGACACTGCTCGAAGTCACCGGTCTCGACGAGAACCTGGTGCCGTGGGTGCTGCTGCTCAACGGCGTCGGCGCGACGCTCGGCGTCTTCCTCGGCGGCAAGCTCTCCGACTGGAAGCTGATGCCGTCATTGATCACCATGCTGGCCCTGCAGGCGGTGACGCTTGGCGTGATCTATGCCGTCAGCCCCTATCCCCTGCCGATGGTTGTGGCGATCGTCATCTGGGGCGGTCTCAACTTCGCCATCGGCACGCCGATCCAGACCCGCATCCTGGCCTGGACGGCAGATGCTTCCAACCTCGCCTCGTCGCTCATTCCCTCCGGCTTCAATGTCGGCATCGCGCTGGCCGCTTCGTTGGGCGCCGCGATGCTGAACAGCGGCTATGGCTACCGCAGCCTGCCGCTGCTGGGCGCCATCGCCATGCTGGTCGCCGTGGCAGTGGCGCTCGCCTCTTATGTCTGGGAAGGGCGCAGCAACGCCACGCCGCCGCTGACAGCCCCAGCCGAGTAGATCACGATCCGGAAAAGTGGACGCCGGTTTTCCGAAAAGATCGTGATCAACCAAAAGCGCTTCACCCGCGCCAGCGCAGCAGGCGCATGGCGTTGGCGGTGACCAGCACGGTCGCGCCGGTATCGGCCAGGATCGCCGGCCACAGGCCGGTGATGCCCAAAATGGTGGTGACCAGGAACACCGCCTTCAGCCCCAGCGCCACGGTGATGTTCTGGCCGATATTGGCCATCACCGCCCGCGACAGTTTCACCATACGCGCGACGTCCATGACGCGGCCGTGCAGGATCGCCGCGTCCGCGGTCTCCAGCGCCACGTCGGTGCCGCCGCCCATGGCAATGCCAATGTCGGCGGGCGCGAGCGCCGGCGCGTCGTTGATGCCGTCACCGACCTTGGCGACCTTGAAACCCTCGCGCTGCAATTCGCCGACGATGCGCTGCTTGTCCTGGGGCAACAGCTCCGCTCGCGCCTCGATGCCGAGCGAAGCGGCGATGGCTTGCGCCGTGCGGCGGTTGTCGCCGGTCAGCATCACCGCGCGGATGCTCTCGGCCTTCAGCGCCGCGATCCCGGCCGCAGCATCCGGCCGCGGCTCGTCGCGCATGGCAATCAGCCCGGCCACCACGCCATCGGCGACCAGCACTGACACCGTCTTGCCCTGGCCGTTGAGGCTGTCGACGGCGAGGCGCTGCGCTTGCGTCATGTCGGCGCGTTCGCCCGCCGCCTGGCCGGAGCCGAGGAAGACGGCGACGCCGCCAACGCTGCCCTCGACACCCTTGCCCGAGATTGCCTTCGCCGCGAGAGCCGGCGGCACCGGCGCCTTGTCGGCCTTGGCCCGGTCCAGGATCGCCATCGCCAACGGATGGCTGGAGCCCTGCTCCAGTGCTGCCGCCAGCGCCAGCACGGTGCGTTCATCCCTTCCATACGCCACGATGTCGGTGACGGCAGGCTTGCCTGCGGTCAGCGTACCGGTCTTGTCGAAGGCGACCGCCGTGATCCGGCGAAAGCCTTCCAGCACCGCACCGCCTTTCATCAATAGGCCACGCCGCGCACCGGTCGCAAGGCCCGCGGCGATCGCCGCCGGGGTCGAGATGACCAGCGCGCAGGGGCAGCCGATCAGCAGGATCGCCAAGCCCTTGTAGATCCATTCGTTCCAGTCGCCGCCGGCAAGCAGCGGCGGCAACAATGCCACCAGCGCACCGACCGCCAGCACCGCCGGCGTGTAGGTGCGCGAGAAGCGGTCGATGAAGCGCTCTGTCGGCGCCTTGGCCTCCTGCGCCTCCTCCACCAGCCGCACGATTCGGGCGATGGTGTTGTCGGAAGCGGCCGCCGTCACCCGCACCTTGAGCACGCCATCGGTGCTGATCGTGCCGGCAAAGACGGCGTCCGCAACGCCCTTGCGCTTCGGCGTGCTCTCGCCGGTCACCGGCGCCTCGTCGATTTCGCTCGCGCCCTCGATGATCTCGCCATCGGCCGGGATGCGGGCGCCCGGCCGCACCAGGATGATGTCGCCGACCGCAAGGTCTTCGGCGGGACACTCCGATGTGCCGCCTGCGCGCTCGACCAAGGCCGTCTTCGGCACCAGATCGGCAAGTCCCTGGATGCTCGCCCGCGCCCGGCCGGCGGCGACACCCTCCAGAAGCTCGCCGATCAGGAAGAGCACCACCACGGCGGCGGCCTCTTCAGTGGCACCGATCATCACGGCGCCTATCGCCGCGATGGTCATCAGCATCTCGATCGAAAACGGCGTGCCGGCCAATGCCGCCATCAGCGCGCGCCGTGCGATCGGCACCAGGCCGACCAACAGCGCGGCCAGGAACACCCCGCGTTCCGCCACCGGGAACAGATGGCCGATGCCGTATGCGGCGAGAAGCGCTGCCGCGCAGGCGAGCGTCAGCACCGCCCGGCGGGAACGCCACCACGCCTGCCCCGTCTCGGAATGGCCATGATCGGGATCGGGATCGTGGCTCGCATGATCGTGGCCTTCATGGTCATTGTGGACGTGATCGGCGTGCGCCTTGTCTGACATCGGCGATACATGTGCCTCTGCCCTGACGATGCCGTAGCCGAGCCGAGCCACCTGCTGCAGCACCCTGCCTTCCGGCAACGCGCCGCCATGGCTGACCGTCATGCTGGCACCGGTCACCGAAACCGAGACATCGGCGACGCCGTCTAGGCGACGCACCGCCGTATCGATCTTGGTTGCGCAAGAGGCGCAATCCATGCCGCCGATCTTGAACCGCGTCTGCCTGATTTTTACCTGGTCGAGGGGCGCCGTCATCACATCACCTGTCTGTCTTGCCCGCGCGGCGTCGCCGCATGGGTCTTGAACGCTGATGTCAGGCACTGTAATTGCTCTAGTCACTAGAGCTTCAAGAGGCAATTCATGTTTTCGATCGGTGATCTCTCGCGCCGCACCGGGGTCAAGGTGCCGACCATCCGCTACTACGAGCAGATGGGCCTTGTTGCCGCACCCGAGCGCTCGGAAGGCAACCAGCGCCGCTATTCCAGGCAGGAGCTGGAGCGGTTGGCCTTCATCCGCCACGCCCGCGATCTCGGTTTCGCCGTCGAGGACATCCGCTCTCTGATCGATTTGAGCGGCCACCCCGAGCAACCCTGCGGCCACGCCGACAAGATCGCCGAGGAGCAACTGATCTCGGTGCGGGAAAAGATTGCCCAGTTGAAGCGGCTCGAGGCCGAGCTCGAACGCATCGCCACGTGCTGCAATGGCCAGACGGTCGGCGACTGCTACGTCATCCGCGCGCTGTCGGATCATGCGCTGTGCGCCGATGAGCATGGTTGAGATACATCCTACAGCTCGATCCGGAACCGCAAACTTTCCGCTCCGCCATAGGCGGCGTCCTCGAAAAAGCGTTCGACGAGCTTGCCGCCATTGGCCAGGATCACCTTGTGCGAGGCCGGATTGCCCGGTTTGGCGGTGATCTCGACGTGAGCCAGGCCGACCGCCCTCGCCTCCTCCAGCATCAGGCGCAGCGCCTGTGTAGCGTAGCCGCGCCGCCGCTTCCACGGCACCACCGCATAGCCGATATGGCCGAGCACATGCGGCGGCAGGTCCGACGTACCCTTCTGCCAGCGAAAGCCGATCGAGCCCGACGCCTCGCCGTCCCAGATCCAGCGGCGGAAGCCTGGCAGGCGCGGCACCTTTTTGCCGTCAGGCAAGGTGATCGGACCGCCCCTGGCCTGGGGATCATCGAGGTCGGCGAGAAAAGCCACGGGATCCCTTTCGATTGCCGCAAGCTGCTCGCGCGTCGCTTCCAGCAATCGCACATTGTCCGGCGACCAGCCGCGTTCGAGTGCCGCCTTGTAGGACGGCAGATGTTCGAACGCGGGTTTGACGATTTCGATCATGGTGCACCGGTGCAGACGCGATGCCCACAAAATAGCATGCTTGACCAGGGAGGCACGGTCCACCAAAGCGCGGCCCCATACGACAAAGGCCGCGCTCCCATCACTGGAAACGCGGCCCTGGCGTTGTGTCCTTGGGAGGACCGGCGATCCGGCGCGGCCGCGCCGGAGCACCTTTAGCGATCTCAGGCGATGTCGAAGCGGTCGGCGTTCATCACCTTGGTCCATGCCGCAACGAAATCCCTGGTGAATTTCGCCTTGGCGTCCGCCGACCCGTAGACCTCGGCAAGCGCGCGCAATTGGGCGTGCGAGCCGAAGATCAGGTCGGCACGGGTGCCGGTCCACTTGACCGCCTTGGTCTTGCGGTCACGCGCCTCGTAGACTTCGTCGGAGCCGGCGGCCGGATCCCAGACCGTGTTCATGCTGAGCAGGTTGACGAAGAAGTCGTTGGTCAACGTACCCGGCCGGTCGGTGAACACGCCGTGCTTCGAGTTGGCCGTGTTGGCGCCGAGCACACGAAGACCGCCGACCAGCACCGTCATTTCGGGTGCGGTCAGCGACAG
>NZ_RZRW01000412.1:0-5233 GCF_003998745.1 Mesorhizobium sp. M7A.F.Ca.US.014.04.1.1
CAGTCGTGCATGTCCCCGGGCATAGCACCCGAGACCAAGGCCGGATATCTTTGAACCTAGCTATGCCCGCCGCGCCGGGATCGGCCGGTCAGGCCGCGGGCACATGCAAGGCCAGCACGGTTTCGCCGCGCCGCGACCGCGTGTCGAGCGTACCGCCCAGCCGTCCGGCCCGTGCCCGCATCGAGCGCAGGCCGGTGCCCGGGACGGGCGCTTGCGAGGCGGCATCGAAGCCGACGCCATTGTCGTTTATGGCCAGGCTCAGCGTCTCGCCGCGCCGGTGCAGGTCGATGACGACGCGGCTTGCCTGGCTGTGCTTGAGCACGTTGGTCAGGCCTTCCTGCAGGATGCGGACGAGATCGAGGCTTCGCGCGAGCGACAGGTGGCAGTCCTCCAGCCCGGTCAGGTTCCACACGCAATCGATGTCGCGGCTTTCGCATGCCAGCGTGTGGCGGCGGCGCAGCGGCGCGATCCACTCGGCCAGCGACTGGCCGCCCGTCTGGTCGTCGGCGGCGGTGTCGATGATGACCCGCAACTCGTCGCGCAGTTCCTTGAGGACGGACAGGAAGCGATCGGCCGGCAGGTTCTGCGGCGCATGCTCCAGCATGGCGATCGAATTGACCAGGGTGCCGCCCATGCCATCGTGCAGATTGTGGGAAAGGGAGACGCGCTCGGCCAGCCTGGTGTTGGCCAGGGTGACCTCATGCTGCTGATGCAGCGTGAGGGCGAGTTCTTCCCTGGCGGTTTCGATCTTGGCCGTGAGCTCATCGTTGAACCCCTCGATGCGGCGCATGTTGGCGACGAAGTTCCAGGCCAGCACCAGCGCCATGCCGACCATCTGAAAGTGGGATGTCAGCGTGACGTAGTAGACATTGCCAAGAAGGATGCCGAGATAGGTCATCAGGTCATGCAGGATGGCCACGATGGTGAGCGCGTTGACGATGTGAAGGACGATGTGGTCCAGCCGATTGCTGCGCCAGGTCAGGCCGATCGACAGGAAACAGGCGCCGATGTAAAGCAGCGACCAGAACAAGGCCAGCAGGTTGAGCATCGGGCCGAGTTGGGAATGCGGTGTGGCAAACAGGGCCGCGGCGCCGATCGCCAGCGCGGCCCACAGCACGGCTTCCCCCCTGGGAAAGCGGCGCTCGGCAAAGCGGATGACAAACAGCACGAAGGCGGCGGCCATGACCATGAAGGAGAGCATGATAAAACGCTGCCAGGTGTCGGTCGCCGCGAACGGCCAGGGGCTCGTCACCACGAAATTGAGCGAATAGCAAAACCACGCAATCGTCATCAGGGCGAACCAGCCATAGGCCTTCAAGCTTCGGCGCAGCAGCCAGACGACGAAGAAGAAGGTGCCAAGCGCCGCGGTGACGCCGAGATAGAAGACCGGCAGTTCGCGGCGAATCCAGAATTGCTGGACAAAATGGGCACGCGTCGCCGAAGGCGGGCCGATCAGGACCGGACCAAGGCCTGGCTGGTACGGCGCTAGGCCCGAGACCCTGATCAGCAGCGTGTTGGTGCCGGCATGCAGGACCGGGGAAGCGAGCTGCCAGTAGCGGGGCACGTTCCATGAGCGCGTCAACGGCTCGACGAGGAATTCGTCGCGGCCGAGTTCCGCGGCGTTGACAGAGATCGATCCGGCCAGTGTCCAGTAGTTCAGCGCGAGGCCTAGCGGCTCGGCCGCGTCGGGCCTGTCGAAGGTGAGGCGATACCAGACCACGCCGTCGAAACCGGGCCAGCGCGTCGCCCAGTCATCGGGCAAGGTCACGCTGGTCCAGCCGGCGGCCGGCGGCGCGGCGGCGTCCCAGCCGGATCGAACGGCCTCGATCGTCTTGAACGGCACGGCCCCGTCGGCGCCGAGGGCGATGCCGCCCGGCGCGAGGAGCAGGAATATCAGGGCAAGAAGCCTTGCGACCGCGCCTCGAAAATCGCTTCCGTCCGGGATTTGACCGACAGCTTCTTGTAGATGTTGCGAATGTGGCATTCGACCGTGAACCTGGAAAGGGAAAGGACCCCCGAAATCTCTCGATTGGTAAGCCCCTTGGCAACGAGGTTGAGGATCTCGACCTCGCGCGGCGTCAAGGGAGGCGGCGGCGCAAGCGCGGGCTTGCCGCGCCCCGGCCTGTCGGTGGAGGAACGGGCGCGCCCGGATGACGCCGGCGCCGACACCAGTTCCAGGATGCGCCGGGCGATGAAGGGATCGATCGGCGCGCCGCCGCGAATGGTGCTGCGGATCGAAAGTGACAGCTCGACGTCGTCGCGCTCCTTCAAGAGATAGCCGGTCGCTCCGGCACGCAGGGCTTCGAGGATGGTGTTTTCGTTGCTCCAGGCCGAGATGACGAGAATCGGCAGCGCCGCGTCGTGCTCGTGCAGGGAGCGGATGAGGTCGATGCCGTTGCCATCGGGCAGGCCGACATCGACCAGCGTCATGGCGAAGGGTTGGTCGACGAGCAGGGCCTTGGCCTGCGCGATCGACCCGGCGAAAAACAGCTCCTCCTGAGCGTAGCCAAGGCCCCTCAGGATCGAGCGCAACCGCACCTGCATCATC
The DNA here is from genome assembly GCF_003998745.1 of Mesorhizobium sp. M7A.F.Ca.US.014.04.1.1. Lineage (NCBI taxonomy): Bacteria > Pseudomonadati > Pseudomonadota > Alphaproteobacteria > Hyphomicrobiales > Phyllobacteriaceae > Mesorhizobium > Mesorhizobium sp. M7A.F.Ca.US.014.04.1.1. Next base: position 2,549 of record NZ_RZRW01000412.1, read on the forward strand.
GGCTCGTCCTCGACGACAAGCAGCGGGCTCGGCAGCAGTGCTTCCGATGGCAGGTCGATGGCGGGATGTTCCTTGGACGACATGAACCTCGACGCGAATGGCGGCTTTCACCTGTAGCAGCCGGGCGGAAAATACCCAACCGATCGTACCCAGTCTGCCATGGATCGGTTGCCGCCGACATAGCTGGGATCAGGTAGAGCGAGCCGGGTATGGCCGTTTGTAACAGCGCCCGTGCGGGAGGCGCTTTTCGTGACATCCAACGGTTGCCTCCAAGCCCGATCCTGCTGCAATCGGAGGAGAGACAATGCGTCAACATCTGCTGAACGGTTGGCTCGTGGCAGCCCTGGTCGCGACGACCTGCCTGCTCGGCGTGACCGCTTACGCGGAGGTGAAGGAAGACATCTCGCGCGTCGCCTGCACGCATGGAGGACAGGCTCCCGGCGAGCGGGGCGCACGGTGTGATACCTGTGCCGCCGCGCGATGCGATGTGCGCGCATCAGGAGCCTGAGCGGCAGCCGTCAGGGGACCGCATGAGCGGCAATCCGCCAGCCAAAACGGCGCTTGCATCCGGGCACGATCCGCGCAGCCGAGATAGAATTTCCGATCAGACAAGCCGGATGTTGCGTGCGGGGCTGAATCCCTTGCCGCGCAAGGGTTTCAGACGCGGGCGCCGTCGAATTTTTCGCGCGCCGCCTTGACGCGCATGGTGTTGGCGCGCGCCCATTCGCTCAGTGCGCTGACGGGGATCAGCAGCTCGTGGCCGAGCTCGGTCAGCTCATAATCGACGCGCGGCGGAATGGTTGGAAACACGGTGCGGGTGACGAAGCCGTCACGCTCCAGCCCGCGCAAGGTGGTGGTCAGCATCTTCTGCGAGATGCCGCCGACGGCTGCGCGCAATTCGTTGAAACGCAGCGGTCCGTCGCCCAGCTTGCCGACGACCAGAACGGTCCATTTGTCGCCGACGCGCTGCAGGATTTCCGAGATGGCGCGGCAGTCTTCGGAGCGGTGTGGGTGCCTCGGTAACAAAAAAGTGCCTTCTTGTGCATCGCGTTTGCAGTATCTCATATAGCGCAGGTATCCAAATGATACCAGTACTTCGTGCAAGGAGAGCCCTTATGTCCAAACCCAAAATTGCCATCGTCGTCGGATCGACGCGCGCCGCTCGTTTCGCCGATGTGCCAACCCAATGGATCGCCAAGATCGCCAAGTCGCATGCCGACATCGATGTCGAGATCGTCGACCTTCGCGACTTCCCGCTGCCGTTCTTCGACGAAGTCGCATCCTCCGCATGGGCGCCGTCGCAGAACGAAGTGGCACAGCGCTGGCAGAAGAAGGTCGCCGAATTCGACGGCTTCATCTTCACCGCCGCCGAATACAATCATGGCCCGACGGCGGTGCTGAAGAATGCCATCGACTACGCCGCCAACGAATGGAACAAGAAGCCGGCCGGCTTCGTCGGCTATGGCAGCGTCGGTGGCGCTCGCGCCGTCGAACAGCTCCGCCTTCATGCCGTCGAATTGCAGATGGCGCCGGTCAAGTCGGCCGTCCATATCGCCTGGGGCGATTTCCTCGCCGTCCGCCAGGGCGAGAAGAAGCTGGAAGACCTCGAGCATCTGAACCAGGCCGCCACGGCGCTGGTCAACGACGTTGCCTGGTGGGCCAAGGTGCTCAAGGCAGCGCGTCAGGCCGACGCCGTCGCCGAGGAAGTCAAGGCGGCCTGACCGCCGGTTCGAATTATCCTCCCAAGGATCCGGGGCGGCGCTTGCGCCGCCCTTTTTCAATTATAGCGGCTCAAACCGAAAGCTGGCGCCGGATCGGACGACGCGGCCGATACCGGGCGAATCCAGATGCGCGCCGGCGACGAAACATGATCGTCGGCAGCAAGCGCCAGCAACCGCAACCGGCTTTCGCGCGCCTGGTCCTGATCGGCATCGAATTCCCACGTCACCTCAGGTCGATCGAACTGAAGCGATGGGACGTGAACGGTGTCGCCCCAAATCAGAATGCGTTCGCCACCGCTCGAAACACGAAAGCAGCTGTGTCCCGCTTCATGGCCATGGGCTTCGACAATGTCGACATGTGTCCCGATACGGTCTCCGGCCTCGAAGGGTTCCGCCATGCTGTGAAATCGTTCGAGCCGCGCTTCGGCGCGAAAAAAGCCGAGTTCTTCCCCGGGAACGAGCAAACGCGCCAGGCGCGGGAAAGCGTCGCGGCCGTCGGCAAGCACAAGACCATGGATGTGGTCGAGATGGGTGTGGGTGAAACAGACGGCACGGACTCGTCCGGCATCGATGCCAGCTTCGTCCAGCGCCTCGGGAAGTCGGCCCATGGTGGGATGCCAGGCGTTCGAGGCACCGGTATCGATCAGGATGATTCCGTCTCCATCGTCAATCGCGAAGGCATTGACGGACAGTCTGAGTTGACCACCAACCAATGCGACTTGTTGCGGCAATTCATCGCCAAATGGCTTGTCGCCGGGTTGCCGAAGCCGTCCGATCGGCATGTCGACATAGCCATCGCGCAAGGAGGTGATGCGCAAGTCACCAAGATCGTAGGTCTGATAAAGGTCGCCCGAAGCCATGCGGTGCATTTTTTCCGATCCGTCTGCAGACAACCGGCAACATGCGACGGGCCAGCTGCGTCGGCAACCCGCCCGCTCAATTCGATCTGTGCCATGGGTGCGTT
>NZ_RZRW01000413.1:0-5232 GCF_003998745.1 Mesorhizobium sp. M7A.F.Ca.US.014.04.1.1
CGCCTTCAAACGCCTGTCCTGCTCGTCGAGATGTTTGCGCGCGGCTTCGCCCGTCAATGCCTCGATGCGGCGCACGCCGGCGGCGACCGCGCTGTCCGACACGACACGCACCAGGCCGATGTCGCCGGTCGCCCGGACATGGGTGCCACCGCAGAGCTCGACCGAATAGGGCCGGTTCGCCTTGGCGCCGTGCAGGCCGGTGCCCATCGACACGACGCGCACTTCGTCGCCGTACTTTTCGCCAAACAGCGCCATGGCGCCCTCGGCGATGGCATCGTCGACCGACATCAGGCGCGTGGTCACCGGGCCGTTCTGGACGACGATCTCGTTGGCCATGCGCTCGACCTCTTCGAGGTCTTCGGCCGAAATCGGCTTGTTGTGCGAGATGTCAAAGCGCAGGCGCTCGGGCGCGACCAGCGAGCCCTTCTGTGCGACATGGCTGCCCAGCACTTCGCGCAGCGCCTCATGGATCAGATGCGTCGCGGAATGGTTGGCGCGCAGCCTCGAGCGCCTTGCATGATCGACCTTCAGCTCGACAGCCGCGCCCGTCTTGACGGTGCCGCTGGCCACCTTGCCGATATGCACGAACAGCCCGTCGGCCTTCTTCTGCGTATCCGAAACCTCGATCGAGAACCCCTCGCCGGAGATGACGCCGGTGTCGCCCATCTGGCCGCCGGACTCGGCATAGAACGGCGTCTGGTTGACGACGATCGCCACCGCGTCGCCCTTGCCGGCGCCGTCGACAGCCTTGCCGTCCCGGACAAGCGCCTGGATGATGCCTTCCGCAGCTTCAGTCTCATAGCCGAGGAACTCGGTGGCGCCGGCCTTCTCGCGCACCGAGAACCAGATGGTCTCGGTGGCGGCGTCGCCGGACCCGGCCCAATGCTTGCGCGCCTCGGCCTTCTGCTGCTCCATCGCGTTGGTGAAGCCGGCAATATCGACCGAGATGCTGCGCTGGCGCAGTGCGTCCTGCGTCAGGTCGAGCGGGAAGCCATAGGTGTCGTAGAGCTTGAAGGCCGTCTCGCCATCCAGCATGTCGCCGGCATGCAGCGTTTCGGTCGCCTCGGAAAGCAGGCCGAGGCCGCGCACCAGCGTCTTGCGAAACCTGGTCTCCTCGAGCTTCAGCGTCTCGGTGATCAATTGTTCGCCGCGCAGCAGTTCCGGATAGGCCTGGCCCATTTCGCGCACCAGCGCCGGCACCAGCTTCCACATCAGCGGTTCGTTGGCACCGAGCAGCTGCGCATGGCGCATGGCGCGGCGCATGATGCGGCGCAGGACGTAGCCCCTGCCTTCGTTCGAGGGCAGCACGCCATCGGCGACCAGGAAGGAGGACGAGCGCAGATGATCGGCAATGACTCGGTAGGAGGCGACCGTCTCCTTGTCGGGATCATGCCCGATCGCGGACGAGGCCGCGTCGATCAGGTGACGGAACAGATCGGTCTCGAAGACGCTTTCCACCCCTTGCAGGATGGAGGCCATGCGCTCCAGGCCCATGCCGGTGTCGATCGAGGGGCGCGGCAGGTCGATGCGCTCCTCCTTCGTCACCTGTTCATACTGCATGAACACCAGGTTCCAGAATTCCAGGAAACGGTCGCCGTCCTCCTCCGGGCTGCCGGGAGGGCCGCCCCAGATGTGCTCGCCGCGGTCGATGAAGATCTCCGAGCACGGCCCGCAGGGTCCGGTGTCGCCCATCGCCCAGAAATTGTCCGAGGTCGCGATGCGAATGATGCGGTCGTCGGAAAAACCGGCGATCTTCTTCCAGAAGCCGGCCGCCTCGTCATCCGTGTGATAGACGGTGACCAGCAGCTTGTCCTTGCTCAGCCCGAATTCCCTGGTGATCAGGTTCCAGGCAAGCTCGATGGCGCGCTCCTTGAAATAGTCGCCGAAGGAGAAGTTGCCGAGCATCTCGAAGAAGGTCAGATGACGCGCGGTGTAGCCGACATTGTCGAGATCGTTGTGCTTGCCGCCGGCGCGAACGCTCTTCTGGGCGGTCGAGGCGCGCGAATAGGGCCGCTTCTCCAGGCCGGTGAAGACGTTCTTGAACTGTACCATTCCGGCGTTGGTGAACATCAGCGTCGGGTCGTTGCGCGGCACCAGCGGACTCGACGCGACGATCTCGTGACCCTCCTTGCGGAAGTAGTCGAGAAATGTCGACCGGATTTCGTTCACGCCACTCATGAATGCTGCCTTTTCAGAAGGGCCGCCGGCAAACCGGCGGAAATGGGCTCTGCGTTTTAGAAGATTAGGACTTGGCCTTTTAGCCGCCGCGCTTCACCCTGTCCAGAAACACGGAATTGGTCCAATCCACGGCCTTTGCCGGCCGTTCGAACCGGCCTGTTTTCGCCGCCGAAACGCAAAACCGCCGGCACTGGGCCGGCGGTTTCAAAACGCATTAACGCGGAACTCGATTACTTAAGCCCGAGATAATAGAATGCGATTATGGCCGAACTCCGGCCGACCTCGCGAGTTGTCACATCGCGCCGGATTCCTCCTCGAACCCGTCGTCGCCACCTTCGGAGCCGCCATTCTCAAGGAACTTTTCGGCGATCAGCCCGGCATTCTGTCGGAGCGCCAGCTCGATCTCGCGTGCGGTGTCGGGATTGTCGCGCAGGAACAGTTTGGCATTCTCGCGGCCTTGGCCGAGACGCTGCGAATTGTAGGAGAACCAGGCGCCCGACTTCTCGACCACGCCGGCCTTGACGCCGAGATCGACCAGTTCGCCGGTCTTGGACACGCCTTCACCATACATGATGTCGAACTCGACCACCTTGAAGGGCGGCGCCAGCTTGTTCTTGACCACCTTGACGCGGGTCTGGTTGCCGACGACTTCGTCGCGGTCCTTGACCGAGCCGATGCGGCGGATGTCGAGGCGCACCGATGCGTAGAATTTCAGCGCGTTGCCGCCGGTCGTCGTCTCGGGCGAACCGAACATGACGCCGATCTTCATGCGGATCTGGTTGATGAAGATGACCATGGTGTTGGAGCGCGAGATCGAGGCGGTCAGCTTGCGCAGCGCCTGGCTCATCAGGCGGGCCTGCAGGCCGGGCAGCGAATCACCCATCTCGCCTTCGATTTCGGCACGTGGCGTCAGCGCCGCGACCGAATCGACCACCAGCACGTCGATGGCGCCGGAGCGCACCAGCGTGTCGCAGATTTCCAGCGCCTGCTCACCGGTGTCGGGCTGCGAAATCAGCAGGTTTTCGAGATCGACGCCAAGCTTGCGGGCATAGACCGGGTCAAGCGCGTGCTCGGCATCGACGAAAGCGCAGATGCCGCCCTTCTTCTGGGCTTCGGCCACGGTGTGCAGGGCCAGCGTCGTCTTGCCCGAGCTTTCCGGCCCGTAGATCTCGATGATGCGGCCGCGCGGCAGGCCACCGACGCCAAGCGCGATGTCGAGGCCAAGCGAGCCGGTCGGCACCGTTTCGATCTCGACGACCTGCTCGTTGGCGCCGAGCCGCATGATCGAGCCCTTGCCGAAAGCCCGCTCGATCTGCGACAGCGCCGCATCCAGAGCCTTTGATTTGTCCACTGCCTTGTCCTCTACCAGCCGCAAAGAATTCTGAGCCATGATACATCACCCCTTGGTCGTCAATGAAGGCCGGACAATCCGTAATCCCTGCCTATTTGTACCTTTTTTGTTCTCATTTGGCAAGAGGGATCAAATATCTGAAAAACAAGCAATATCCGGATTTGTTCTTTTTTTGTCCAAGGATTCGATCAGGAATGCACCGCACGTTGGGCCAGACGGCTCGGTTGTTTCGACCTGCCGAATCGCCGCCTTGCATGCGAAGCTCGGTCGCACAGCCTAGCGCTTGTGCGGCTGGAATAACAAAGGTCATATCGCCGGCATGCTGAAATCCGCGAAAATACTGGCCGTAGGCGGCGCCCATATCGACCGGCGCGGCCAGGTGTCCGGCGCCTACGTGCCCGCCGCCTCCAATCCGGGCACAATGCGCGAGGATGTCGGCGGCGGCGTCTTCAACGCCTTGCGCAGTGCCGTGCGGCGCGGCGTCTCCGCGTCGCTGATGTCGGTTCGCGGCGGCGATCCCGCTGCCGACACCGTTTCGCGAGCCATTGCCGGGGCAGGCATTACCGACCTGTCGGCGGTCTTCCTCGACCGCACGACGCCGAGCTACACGGCACTGATCGACAGCGAGGGCGAGTTGATCGTCGGCTTTGCCGACATGGCGCTCTACGACCTGGCGTTTCCCAAGCAGATCAGGCGCTCCAAGGTGCGGGAGGTGATCGCCGCCGCCGACGCGATCCTGTGCGACGCCAATCTGCCCTCTTCGGCGCTGGAACGGCTGGTCGCGCTCGCTGCGGGCAAGCCGGTTTTCGCGATTGCCATTTCGCCGGCCAAGGTGGTGCGGTTGCTACCGGTGCTGAAGGAGCTTTCGCTGGTCTTCATGAACCGGCGCGAGGCCATGGCGCTGGCCGGCGTCGCCGCGAATGCCACGGAGCGCGAGGTCGTCGACGGGTTGCGATGCAGCGGCCTCGTCAGCGGCGTGGTGACGGCAGGCGGCGGGCCCATGCTGGGCTTCGATGAAGCCGGCGCCTTCTCTATCCTGCCGCCGCCACCAAGAAAGGTCGCCGACGTCACCGGCGCCGGTGATGCGCTGGCAGGCGCAACGGTCGCTGCCTTGCTGCGCGGACTGCCGTTGCGGGCAGCTCTGCGCGAAGGCATTGCCGGGGCGACGCTTGCCATCGAAAGCGCCGCCGCCGTTCCGGAGTTCACCGCGGCGAGCTTCGCGGAAGCGTTGGCTCTTGTGCCGGATGCCAGGGAAATGGCATGAGACCGGCGAATTCATAGTGCCGCGATGTTGCCGAGCGTCCGACGGACGCGCCGCATTCCGGATAGGAGACCTTGATGACCCCTGAGACCGCCCGCCCCTTCATCGACATCCACGCGCCGGTGGCGCAGGCCCTGGCCGACGGCCGGCCGGTGGTGGTGCTGGAAAGCACCATCATCACCCATGGCATGCCCTACCCCGACAATGGCGCCATGGCGGCCGATGTCGAAAAGATCATCAGCGATGGCGGCGCCGTGCCGGCGACGATCGCCGTGGTTGGCGGCCGCATCAAGATCGGGCTTTCGGACGGCGAGCGCGAATCGCTGGCGATGACGGGCGACGCGATGAAGCTGTCGCGCGCCGATCTCGGTTTTGCCGTGGCGCAAGGGCGCACCGGCGGCACCACGGTCGCCGCCACGATGATCGCGGCGCATATGGTCGG
>NZ_RZRW01000414.1:0-5181 GCF_003998745.1 Mesorhizobium sp. M7A.F.Ca.US.014.04.1.1
TGATCCGCGATGCCGAGCCGAACCGCAACTTGACCAATGTCGACAAGGTCTGGCTGCAGACCTGGTTCCAGAGCCATGCCGACCTGATCACCAGGGACGGCAATTTCCCTTTCCTCAACGCCGCCAAGCGCGAGATCGCCCAGCTCGGCCACCTGAAGATCGAGGATGTCTTCCCGCAGCAGCGCTTCCTGGTGATCCGCGCCAAGCCTGACCATCCTGACGCCTGGCTGACCAACCGGCTGATCTCGGATTTCGTGCCGTCGGACTTCGTCTCGCGCTACATCTTCAACAAGGACGGCTTCTACAAGGACTATGGCGGCTTCAGCGACGCCTGGCGATCGCATGTTGTGGACGTTCTCAAAACCACATATTTGAAGGACAAGGTGGCGTTTCGCACGCGCCTCTACGGCCTGACTGACTAGAACGAAATGAACCGTTATTTCGTTCTAACTTCTTGTTTTGGCGCATAATGTTATCCAAAAAGTCTGCAACTTTTTGGCATCATGCTTGAGGGGGTGACACAGCCATGCTCGATCCGATCGTGAACTTCTTCACCCGCATTTTCCAGTGGATCGGCCGCGGTATCGGGCTTTTGATCGGCGTCATCCTGTGGCCGTTCCTGTGGGCCGGACGCTGGTACACGCAACGCGGCTGGATCCTCAAGGCGGCGGTCGGCCTTGCTCTGCTGGTGCTGATCGGCCTCTATGCCAATTTCTTCTACGCCACCCAGTGGTGGAACAATTTCAACCCGAACTATCCAGACACCTACACGTTCGAGAAGCGCAATGTCTCCGCTGGCGAACAGGTCTCCGCCGGCGCCGGCACCGACACGGCCAAGACCTGCGGCAACTCCGGCATTGCCCAGATCGCCGCCGACCTGACCGACTTCAACGTCAACCAGAATGCCTGGATCTCGTCGATGATCCTCTACAAGCTCGGCCTGTTCGGCATCGACTGGGACAACACGCCGTGGATGGACAACAAGGCCTCCTTCCAGCGCGGCATCAACCAGGCGGTGCGGCGCACGGCGACCGAACTCGCCGACAATCTCGGCCGCGTCCGCACCACCTCGCAGATCGACAGCGATCTGCAGAATGCCCGCGGCAACCTGCAGTTCGACGAGGAGACCTGGTATTTCGGCCTGAACCCGTTCGGTCCCAAGACACCGACGCCGAGCTACTATCGCGACGCCGTGCGCATGCTGCGTTCCTTCAACGCTCGCCTTGCCACCTGCCAGGCGACATTCGACGCCCGCGCCGACAATCTGAAACAGTATATCGACCGCATCTCGTCCGACATCGGCTCGACCTCGGCGATCCTCAAGGAACGCGCCGAGAACCACAACAATGGCTGGTTCGACTTCCGCGCCGACGACCGCTACTGGTTCGCCTATGGCCAGCTCTATGGCTATTACGGCCTGATGAAGGGCGCCCAGGCCGACTTCGAGGACGTCATCAAGGAAAAGCATCTGCAGAACCTCTGGGACACGATGGACTCGCAGTTCGTTTCGGCACTGAAGATCCAGCCTTTCATCATCGCCAATGGCCGCGAGGATGGCTGGCTGTTGCCGACGCATCTGACGACGATGGGCTTCTATGTGCTCAGGGTGCGCTCCAACATGGTCGAAATCAGCAACGTTCTGACGCAGTAGCGCTGTTCCATTAGGGACCAGGCGATGGTGAATTTGCGCCGTCGCCTCTGTCGCATTCCGTGCATTGTGCGGCTGTTTTGAGACGGCGGAACGACGCGTCCTCTGGCTTCTATACGGCGCGGCAACGGAGCCAGGAAGAACCGACGACAGGTCGGCCGGTCCGCAGAAGAATTTTCTCAAGAGGAAACATAGTTGCATACAAGTTGACGCCGCGGCAGCGACAGGGTTAGAACATGCCCGCGCCCGGTTCCAACCTGCTTGCCAGTAAGACCAAACCCGTCCCCTCCACCGTCCAATCCAGAGGAAAGCCGTCATGGCCGAAGTGAAGTCCGACATCGAGATCGCGCGCGGCGCCAGGAAAAAGCAGATCCAGGAGATCGGCCAGAAGATCGGCATCCCGACCGAACACCTGCTGCCCTACGGCCACGACAAGGCCAAGATATCAGCCGAATTCATCAAATCGGTGAAGGGCAACAAGGACGGCAAGCTGATCCTCGTAACCGCCATCAACCCGACGCCGGCCGGCGAAGGCAAGACCACGACCACGGTTGGTCTCGGCGACGGCCTGAACCGCATCGGCAAGAAGGCGATCGTCTGCATCCGCGAGGCTTCGCTCGGCCCGAACTTCGGCGTCAAGGGCGGTGCCGCCGGCGGCGGCTATGCGCAGGTCGTGCCGATGGAGGACATGAACCTCCACTTCACCGGCGACTTCCACGCCATCACCACCGCACACAACCTGCTTTCGGCGCTGATCGACAACCACATCTACTGGGGCAATGAGCTCGGCATCGACACCCGCCGGGTCGTCTGGCGCCGCGTCATGGACATGAACGACCGCGCGCTGCGCGAGATCATCTGCTCGCTCGGCGGCGTCGCCAACGGCTTCCCGCGCGAGGGCGGTTTCGACATCACCGTCGCCTCGGAAGTGATGGCGATCCTCTGCCTGTCGACCGACCTGAAGGACCTGGAAAAGCGCCTCGGCGACATCATCGTCGCCTATCGCCGCGACAAGTCAGCCGTCTATGCCCGCGACCTCAAGGCCGACGGCGCCATGGCTGTGCTGCTGAAGGATGCCATGCAGCCGAACCTGGTGCAGACGCTGGAGAACAACCCGGCCTTCGTGCATGGCGGGCCGTTCGCCAACATCGCGCATGGCTGCAACTCGGTCGTCGCCACCACGACGGCGCTCAAGCTCGCCGACTATGTCGTCACCGAAGCCGGCTTCGGCGCCGATTTGGGTGCTGAAAAGTTCTTCGACATCAAGTGCCGCAAGGCGGGCCTGAAGCCGGCAGCGGCGGTCATCGTCGCCACCGTGCGCGCCATGAAGATGAATGGCGGCGTCAAGAAGGAAGACCTCGGCAAGGAAAACGTCGAAGCGGTGAAGAAGGGCTGCGCCAATCTTGGCCGCCACATCGAGAACATCAGGCAGTTCGGCGTGCCGGCGGTGGTTGCCATCAACCATTTCTATTCCGACACCGACGCCGAGATCCAGGCGATGAAGGACTATGTCGCCTCGATGGGCGAAGAAGCGATCCTGTGCAAGCACTGGGCACACGGCTCGGCCGGGATCGAGGATCTCGCCAACAAGGTGGTGGCACTGGCCGAATCCGGCGCCTCGCAGTTCGCGCCGCTCTATCCCGATGCCATGCCGCTGTTCGAGAAGATCAACACCATCGTCCAGCGCATCTATCGCGGCTCGGAAGCGATCGCCGACAAGTCGGTGCGCGACCAGCTCAAGGCGTGGGAAGACGCCGGCTACGGCCATTTGCCGGTGTGCATGGCCAAGACCCAGTATTCCTTCTCGACCGACCCGAACCTGCGCGGCGCGCCGACCGGCCACACCGTGCCGGTGCGCGAGGTCAGGCTTTCGGCCGGTGCCGGCTTCGTCGTCATCATCTGCGGCGAGGTCATGACCATGCCGGGCCTGCCGAGGGCGCCGTCCTCGGAAAAGATCTTCCTCAATGAGGCCGGCAATATCGAAGGCCTGTTCTAAAATCCTTCAATTCAAACAGAAAGGGCGCCGCAGCGATGCGGCGCCCTTTCTGTTTGTTCGGATAGCCCTAAGCAGCGCTGCGCGACAGCGCCCGCTGGTTGGAGCCGAAGATCGTGTCGCGCTCCGGCAGCGCGCCGGTCTGCAGGCACTCCACCCATTCGGCGGTCTTGAGCACGGCGGCGAAGCGCGACTGCAGGATGATCGTGACCACGCGATGGATCTCCTCGGCCGAGGCGTAGCCGGCGCTGTTGGCGTAAGGCACCGAGCCGGTCGCATCCGACAGGAACTCGACGGCAAAGCCCATATGCACGGCGTGGATAATGGTCGACAGGTCACAATTATGCGTCATGTAGCCGACCACCGTAATCGTATCGATGGCATTGGCGCGCAGCCAGTCTTCCAGATCAGTGCCGGTGAAGGCGGAGGGCAGGTTCTTTTCGACATAATGGTCGCGCTTGCGCCTGGCGATTTCGGGATGCAGTTCGCCGCCGTGACTGCCCTTGGCAAAGATCGGCGAGGTCTCGGGCGCCATCTGCTTGACGACCACCACCTTGATACCGGCAGCAGTCGCTGCATCCATGGCGCGTGCCACATTGACGACGCTGTCGCGGAACGGCGGATGCTGGATGGCGAGATTGCCGCCGTCGTAATCGTTCTGCACATCGACGACGATCAGCGCCCGGCGCGGCGTGGTGTTGGCTGGGTCAGACATGGTGTTTCCTTTCCGGCTTGAATTCGATGGATGGAAGATAGGCGGGCTGCCAGACAGCCGAAAGTGACCCGATTGACATCATTCGAAAGAATTGGGACAATCCGCATTCAACCGCTGGAAGCACCCATGAACGACCCGATCATTGCCGTCCTCGCCTTCGACGGCATCAGCCCGTTCCATCTTTCCGTACCGTGCCTGGTCTTCGGCGAGGACAGGACGGCGCTTGGCCTGCCGCGCTTCGACTTCCGCATCTGCGCGGTCAAGGCCGGGCCGATCCATACCGAAGCCGGGCTGACAATTGCCGCGCCGCATGGGCTCGAAGGGCTCGACGGCGCCGATATCGTCATCATCCCGAGCTGGCATCATCTGAGCGAACCGGTATCGCCGCTGCTGATGGAAGCGCTGCGCCATGCGCACCAACGCGGCGCCTTGATTGTCGGCCTGTGCCTCGGCACCTTCGCCATTGCAGCGGCCGGGCTGCTTTCGGGCCGACGTGCCGCGACGCACTGGGCCTATTGCGAACAATTGCAAACACTCCATCCCGACATCGCTGTCGATGCCGCGGTGCTCTACGTCGACAATGGCGATGTCGTGACCTCGGCCGGCGTCGCCGCCGGCCTCGACTGCTGTCTCCACATCGTGCGCGCCCGCTATGGCGCGGAAGCAGCACTGCGGCTTGCTCGCCAGATCGTGCTTTCCCCGCATCGCCAGGGCGGCCAGGCGCAATTCATCGAGCATCCGGTGGCAAGAAGCGCGGACGCCGACCGCTTCACCCAGGCCCTCGACGCGGTTCGCGCGACGCTTGGCGAAGCGCACAGCCTGGAC
>NZ_RZRW01000415.1:0-5153 GCF_003998745.1 Mesorhizobium sp. M7A.F.Ca.US.014.04.1.1
GGCGATAGTATTCGCCGCGGAAGGGAACGATGCGATGCTCGATCGAAAGCCCGGCGAGCACGGCCAGCCGGTCTGATTGGAGACCGCCGCAGACCACCAGTTTTTTCGCCTGCCAGTTTTCGCCGGCCGACGCGATATCGACGGAATCGATGACTTCGCGAATGCCGGTGACGCGCGTCGACAGGCGGATCTCGCCGCCAAGCGCCCTGATGCGCCGCCCCATGGCTTGGCAGACATCGGCATAGCTGACGATGCCGGTCGAGGCCACGAAAAGCGCGCCGAGACCGCGGATGTTCGGTTCCCGCTCCTTCAATTCACCCTCGCTGACGCGCCGGACTTCGATCGTGTTCTGCTTCGAGCGTTCGTGGAGCGCCTCCATGCGCTGCACTTCGAGTGCGGAGGTGGCGACGAGCAGTTTGCCGCAGACATCGAAGCGGATGCCGTTCTCCTGGCAGAAGGCCTTGGTGGCATCCGCGCCCTTGCGGCAGAGCTCGGCCTTCAGGCTGCCTGGCGGATAGTAGATGCCGGCATGGATGACACCACTGTTGTGGCCGGTCTGGTGCTTGCCGAGAGCCTCCTCTTTTTCCAACAGGATCAGGCTGCAGCCGGGATATGTTTCCAGCAGCCGCATGGCCGTCGCCAGGCCGACGATGCCGCCGCCGATGACGCAGTAGTCGAAAATCATTGTTGTAGCCCTTGCCTGCCCGATTATGCGTGCGCCGTCTGACGATCGCCATAGTCGAAATAGGCCTTTTCCAGCGCATGCCCGTCGGCAAGCTCGCTTGCCGAACCCTCCAGCGCGTTATGGCCGTTGCGCGGCACGTAGACGCGGGAAGCGAGGTCGAGAATGCGAGCGGTGGACCGTTCGACGACGAGCAGGGTCAGCCCGCTGGCGTTAAGCTGGCGGAGGCTTTCGTAGACCTGGTCGATCACCAGCGGCGCAAGGCCAAGCGACGGTTCATCGATCATCATCAGCGACGGGCGCTGCAGGATGGCGCGGGCGATGGCAAGCTGCTGCTGCTCGCCGCCGGAAAGGTGGCCGGCAACGCCGCGGTAGCGGGTCCTGAGGATCGGAAGATTTCCAGAACCCGTTCCCAGATCGGCGGCCGCTTCGGCCTTGTCCTTGCGGATCATGCCGCCGAGCAGCAGGTTTTCCCGCACCGTCAGTGTCCGGAAGATACTGCGGCCTTCCGACACCAGTGCCAGGCCCTTCCGGCATAGCTTTTCCGGCGCCTGGCCGGCGATCGACTCGCTGTTGAAGGCAAGCGTGCCCCCGGTCGGCGCCATGGCCCGGAAATTGATTTCAGAAGCGTGGATTTGCCGGCGCCGCGATCTGGCCTCGTCGTTCCCGGCAAGCAGCAGCTGACGATCAATCTCCTCGCGTGGTATCGACATCTCACGGCGGCCAGATATCGCTGCCCTGATATCAAGTGTGTAGACCGGACGCCGCTGCGGAATGCCAAAGGATAGTGCTCTTTGACAATCTTCCCCTTCACTGAAGCCACCCCGATCCAGTTCCAGCAGCCCCTGCCGAGGACCTCGGACGTCGTGATCATCGGCGGCGGGGTCATTGGCGTGACCACGGCACTGTTCCTGGCGCGGCGGAACGTCTCGGTGACGCTGCTGGAAAAGGGACGCATCGCCGCCGAGCAATCCTCGCGCAACTGGGGCTGGATCCGGCAGCAGGGCCGCGATGCCGACGAACTGCCGATCGTCATCGAAGCGCAGCGCCTCTGGCGGCAACTGGCACAGGAATGTGGCGAGGACATAGGACTGAAGCAGACGGGCGTTACCTATCTTGCGCGAACAGACAAGGAGATGGCCGGCTTCGCGAAATTCCTGAAGATCGCCCAGGCTCATGGCGTCGACACGCGTCTCCTCGACCAGGGTGAGCTGGCAAGCCTGATCCCGGCCATGTCGCGACTGTTCAAAGGCGCAATGATCACTCCATCGGACATGCGGGCAGAACCTTGGGTCGCCGTGCCCGCGCTTGCTCGCCTGGCGGCCCGCGAAGGCGCGACGATCATCGAGAATTGCGCGGCACGTATGCTCGACATCTCCGCGGGACGCATCAGTGGCGTCTGGACCGAGAAAGGGCTCATCGCGGCCTCGAGCGTCCTCGTCGCCAGCGGCGCGTGGACGTCGCTGTTCCTGCGCGCCCACGGCATCTCGATTCCGCAGCTCAGCGTCAGGGCGACTGTCGCTGCGACAGCGCCGATGGCGGAAATCCACGCCGGTGCCGCCGCGGACGAACGCATCGCTTTCCGGCGCAGGCAGGATGGCGGGTACACGCTCGCATCGGGAGGCAGCAGCCAACTCTACATAGGGCCGGACGCATTTCGCCATGCAGGCAAATATGTCAGCGCCCTGATGGCCAATCCGTTCGGCACACGCTACCTGCCGGCCGCGCCGCGAGGCTACCCGGACGGCTGGTCGACCCCGCGCAGCTGGAACGCGGATGAAGAAAGCCCTTTCGAACGGATGCGCGTCCTCAATCCGGCTCCCGAGACGTCGGCGCTCCGCGCCATCGACGGCGGGTTCAGGGAGCTTTTCCCTCAGTTCACGACCGTACCGCTCAAGGCGAGCTGGGCGGGCATGATCGATGCGATGCCTGATGTCGTGCCCATCGTCGATCGCGCCGCTGCGTTCCCAGGCCTCGTTGTCGCGACCGGGATGAGCGGCCACGGCTTCGGCATAGGACCCGGAATGGGCCGCATCCTGTCCGATTTGATCCAGGGCAACGAGACCGGGCACAATCTCCACAGGTTCCGTCAATCCCGTTTCAGCGACGGCAGCCCGATCCGATTGGGACCATCGCTGTAAGTATTTCTGCCGCCCGCCAGCCCATCCGCTCTGGCCTTGAAGAACCGGACGAGGGCTCAGGTGCCGCATGCCCGGGCGTAGATCTCGATGCTTCGCTGGACGTGATCGATCGCGATCTCCTCGACGTCGCAGCCGCGGGCGGCCCAAGCGAGCGCCGAAGGCAGGTGCTGGAGAAACAGCGTCACCGGCACCTTGCGGCCCTTCAACGCGTCGAAGAGCCGGTCGCAGGCGGCACGGGCTTGCGGGGTCGCCCAATAATATCGGATGCGATCGGAATAGGAGTAGTGGCGCAGCGTCCGCTTGTCGGCATCGCTGCCATGATAGTGGCTTGCCCCGTTCTTGGGCGCGGCTTGCATCAGCTCTTCCATGGCCTGATAAAGCGGCCGCTGGCCATAGAAAGGCACCAGATCGGAAGCGATCAGGTCGAGCGCGTACAGCGCCTCGCGCAGTTTGAAGGTCAGCTCGGGGCCGACCTTGAGGATGGCGAAGCCATCTTCGACGAGTTCACGCAGCGGCCTCTCGCCCTGATAGTCCGTCGAATGCGCTTCGAAAATGAGCGACGGCAATGTGTTCAGAGTTGCCGCCAGATCGCTGGCCTTGGTCCGATCGTAAAAAATCACATTCTGGTTGCCGAACTCCACGCCCGGCTGCACGACAAGCCCGATGACGCGGGAAAACGCGCTTTCAAGCCCGGCGGCCTGGAATGCTTTGGCGTGAATGGCATGTGTCTGGCGAGCCGCCTCCGGACTGGTCGGGGTGATCGCATCCAAAGCGTGATCGGCGCCACCGGGAGGCGGCACCTCCGTCCCGATGATGTAGACCGGGCTTGCCCCGCCGCTCTGCGCGGCCGCCTGTTCCGCGACGCCCGCCATTCTGGCTGCGCGCTCGGCCACCGTATGGTCGTCTAGCGTCGCCGGTTCACCCGCGCAGCCCATCGATGCATCGAGATGGATCTTGCGGAAGCCGGCGCGGACATAAGCATCGACCATTGTCCCGGCCTGCGCCATCGCCTCCTCGGCGGGCCGGTCTTTCCAGGGATTGGGACCGAGATGATCCCCGCCAAGCACGATCAGCTCTGTCGGGCACTGCTCGACTGCCGCGAGCGCTTTCACCATCGCCGCGAAATCGGACGGCGTCATGCCCGTATAACCGCCCAGATGATTGACCTGGTTGCACGTCGCTTCGATCAGGACGGTGGTGCCGGTTTCCCGGCCGTGGCGCAGTGCAGCTTTGAGCACCAGGGGGTGCGCCGAGCACACCGAGGTTACCCCGATTTTCTTTCCTTCCCTGTGCAGGCCCGGCACATCTTCGATCGCCACACGCATCAGCTTCTTCTCGCCGTTCTTGCCATGAAATCTTCCAGTTCGGCCCGCGTGCCGGCTCCCTCCATGGGGCCGAGGCGTGTGACGTTGCGCGCCCCTGCCGCATTGGCGAATTCGAGCGAAGTCCGCAGCGGCATCCCCAACCGCCGGCATGCGACATAGGCTCCGCCGAAACAGTCGCCGGCGCCGGTGGGGTCCGTTTCCTCGACGATGAGGCCGGGACAATCGGCACTGGCGCCCGTGCTTTGACGGGCTGACGCGCCATGTTCGCCACGCTTCACGGCGATCTCCTTGACCCCTCGTTTGAACAGCGCCTCGATTGCGCGTTCCTCGCCATCCATGCCGGCGGCCAGGAACAATTCATTGCCCGACGGCAGCAGCAGGTCCGCTTTGTCCACCAGGCTCGCGAATTTCTCCTCGGTCTGGCCGTGCGCCAGCAATTCTTTGCGCAGGTTCGGATCGAGCGACATGGTGCCGCCGCGTGCCTTGATCAGCGGGATCGCGCGTTCGGTGATCGCCCAGGCCGCGGGGCTTGCGAACACCGTTCCCATGACGTGGATATGCCCGCAACGCGCGATCAGCGCCTCGACCTGCGGGGTCCATTCCAGTCGAGCGGCGGCGGATTTGGCGATGTTGTAGACGAAATCGCGGCTTCCGTCCGTGCGGTAGCGGACAAAGGCGCTGCCCGTCGGATAATCCGCGGAAACAGCGATGGCGGAAGTGTCTACGCCGTCTCGCTTCAGGCGCTCCATGTTGACCGCGCCGAAATCGTCGTCGCCCACCACGCCCACCATTGCCGCCGCTCCGCCCATACGCGCGCATTGATCGATGAAGATGGCGGGCGCGCCACTCGGAAAGGGGCCAATGAGGTCGATCGGTTCCCGGAAACCGGTGCCTGTCTGCCTCGCGACGATCTCTACCAGGATTTCTCCAATCGTCACGGTTGGCCCGAGCGAGTCCGGTGCAAGCGTTTGGGGGAGGTCGTTCATCAAGCGTCCAATCCTAGGT
>NZ_RZRW01000416.1:0-5139 GCF_003998745.1 Mesorhizobium sp. M7A.F.Ca.US.014.04.1.1
ATGTTGAAATAGCCGATGATCTTCTGGATCAGCGTCCAGGTCGGGGCGCCTCGCCTGCCATGTTCGAGCGCCGACAGATAGGCGGCGCTGACGCCGATCGCCGCCGCCATGTCCTTCTGGCGGACACCACGTTCGCTTCTCAGCGTCCGCAGCTTCTCGCCGAACGGGGTCATGCGCCCATCCTCATGAACGGACCCGCCGCAGGCGGATATAGAGCGCACCCGAACCGCCGTGATTGCGGGCGGCATGGTCGTGGCTGGAGACGAGCGGCCGGAAGGCAGGCGTCGACAGCCAGGCCGGCACGGCGCGCCGCAACACGCCATCGCCGCCGGAGGACGAGCCCTTGCCGGTGATGACCAGGACATAGCGGACGCCGCCGGCATGCGCCCGGTGCAGAAACGAGAACAGCAGCGAGTAGGCCTCGTCCTGCGTCATGCCGTGCAGATCGACGCGGCCCTCGATCGGCAGCCGGCCCTTCGACAATTTGTCCAGCGTCGGTTCGTCGAGGCGGTGCGTGACATGCTGCGCCTTCGGCTTCGCGGTCCCTGCGACATTGGCGACGGGCTGGGCGGGCTGCGACTGGCTTGGCTTGGCCTCGGCAGGAATTTCGGGGATGTCCACGGCAAATTTCCCCTTCAGCGGCTTGGCCGTGCGCGCCACCAGGTTCCACAGAACCCGGTCGTCCTCGCTGAGCTTGTCCGGGCGCCGGGTCATCGGACCGCACCCGCAATGAGCGCGCGCGGCACCAGCGCATAAAAATCCGCGGCATTGCGGACCACGCCGGCGATCTCGCCCGCGGCATCGCCCGAACCGGCGAACAGGTCGCCCCGCGCCGGCCCGGTGATGGCGGAGCCAGTGTCCTGCGCGATCATCAGGCGGCGGAATGGTTTTGCGTCGAAGGCGGCGAGCGTCGGCGCGTCGATGTAAAAGGGCGTGCCGAATGTGTGCAGCAGGCGGTCGACGGCGATCGAGCGGCCCGGCGTCAGCGGCACCTTGGCGGCGGCGATCGGACCAAGGGCAACGTCCTCGACATCGGCCGGGCGGAAGAAAATGTAGGAGCGGTTCTGCCACAGGATCTCGTCGACGCGGTCCGGATGCGCCTTGAACCAGGCGCGGATCGATTGCATCGTCACTTCCGCCAGCGGGATCTCGCCAATCTCGCTCAGGACCTTGCCTGGTCCGGTGAAGCGCTGGCCGGATTTGGCGGCATAGGTGACGCGGGCAAGCCGGCCGTCGGTCATGGCGAGGCGTGCGGCACCTTGCACGTGAATGAAGAAGGCATCGACCTTGTCGGCCAACCAGGCGATTTCCAGGCCCTTGCCATCAAGCGCGCCGCGCTCGATCTCGCCACGGTCATGATATTCGACCGGCCCGTTCGGCGTCTGGCGCGCGAAAGCGAGATAGGGGTCCAGGCCCGGCGGCCGGTTTGCGTCATCGATATCGACGAGATCGGCCGGGCGCGACAGCAGCGGCACCGAAAACCGGTCCGTGCGCACCGGTGACGTCTCGACCTGCGGTTCATAGAAACCGGTGACGAGCCCATTTTCGGCAGGGATAAGCGCCGGGACAAAATGGCGCTCGAAGAAGGCGCGAGCTTCGCCGCGGGTCAAAACCGGCGACCGATTCGCCGGCGAAACGGTCCGGGCCTCGGCGTAGACATCCGCAAAGGCGTCGAAGTCGACGCCGAGCGCGCCGCTGCGATAGGGTTTGGTCAGGACATGGAAGGCCGAGCGCCGAAAGGCGGCGAAGGCGGCCGAATGGTCGTCATCGCCCCAGCCGGGCAGATCGCCGAAGGCTTTCTCGACAAAAAGAGGCGATAGCGACACCGGAGCCTCGCCGCGTATTCCCTAGTCTTCTTCCTCGGTGGCGACGAGCTTCCAGTTCGGATCGCGCGAGCGCGTGTCACGGGCGAAGGTCCAGACATCCTTGACCTCGGCCACGGTTTCCGGGTCGCCGTCGATGACGGCACCGGCCTTGTCGCGGGTCGCCGAAATCAGCTCGCTGATGATGCGCAGCGTGACATGCGCCTCGCCGCCCTTCATCTCGGCCGAGACGATATCGGCCTTGTCGATGCCGACGAAGGAGGACTGGATCTTTTCCGCCTTGGCCTCGCGCTCGCCGATGGCGGCGACAAAACCGTCATAGACCTCGCGCGACAACAGGTTCTTCAGCGTTTTGCGATCGCCGTCGGCATAGGCCATGACGATCATCTCGTAAGCCATCTTGGCGCCGTCGACGAAACCCTTCGGCTCGAAGGACGGATCATTGTCCTTGATCGTGCGCAGGCCCTTGTTGAGGTCGGTATCGGGCTTGGCGAAAGCGTCGATCGCGGCATAGGCGTCGGGAGCCGGCTCGCCTGGCGGACGCTTGCGCGGCAGCGAGACGACGTTTTCGGATTTCTGGGCGGCATCCTTGTCGCTGGTGCGAGCCGCCGAATAGGGATCGAAGGGCGGCCGTTCGCTGCCGGTGCGGCGGCCCAGCACATTGCGCAGCTGGAAAAAGATGACCACCGCCGCAATCAGGAAGAAAATCGTGCCGAAGTCGAAGAATCCCATATCTTCCGCCAATCAATCCCTGCCCTGTGGCCGGACCGTCAGGCCCAACGGCCGCGGTCGCATAGCGTTCAACATTCAAAGCATATAGAGCGCAAGGCGCAATCATTCAAATCAAAGGCAGGCATACCTATCTAACAGCCTCAGTGCCAGCGGCGATTGCCAGCTGGCGGCCAAAACAATCAAAACGGTCATGACGATCGAAAAAGGTTGGCAAGACTTGCGCATTTCGCTGCTTCCCTTCTTTCTCCTTGCACTGCCGCTGCTGGAAATTGCCGGTTTCGTCATCGTCGGCCGCGAGGTCGGCGCGCTGGCGACGGTAGGCCTCGTGCTGGCCTCGAGCATCGCCGGCGTGCTTTTGCTCCGATACCAGGGTTTTGGTGTCAGGGCCCGCATCCGCAACGAGATGGCCGCCGGCCAGACCCCCAGCCGCCACCTTGCGCACGGCGCCATGATCGTGGTTGCGGCGATCCTCCTGATCATCCCCGGCTTCATCACCGACATTATCGGCCTGCTGCTGTTTCTGCCGCCGTTGCGCGACTTTGCCTGGAGCCGGTTCAAGGGCCGCATTGTCGTCGCCACCGATTTCTCAACCGGCGGTTTTCGTGGCCGGCGCGACAGGGTCATCGACCTCGAAGACGGCGACTATTCGCGCGAGGACGATCTGAAGCGCGGCCCGGATCACAACTCGCCGTGGCGTCGCCTGAAGGACGATTAGCGCGCCGTCCCATCTCCATGCCGCAGCCGGGAAGCAAGGCGGCAAACCTTGTCTTGTCATCCCCGCCATGGTAGCGAACGCCCGATTTCAATTCGGTCAGCGACGCTGCCCAGGCAAGAGGACAAGGCTTATGGCCAGCAAAGATGACGCGCCGGTCGGCGCAGCCAACGGAAACGGCAATGCGGCGCAGCCGTCGCTCAACGTTCTGGCGCAATATGTGAAGGACCTGTCCTTCGAAAGCCCCGGCGCGCCGAATTCGCTGCGCGGCCGCGACAAGGCGCCGGGCATCGCCATCAATGTCAACGTCAACGCCAACCCGCTCTCCGACAAGCAGTTCGACGTCAATCTGACGCTCAACGCCAAGGCGTCCTTCGACCAGGAAGTGCTGTTCAATGTCGAGCTGGTCTATGGCGGCGTGTTCGCCATCGCAGGCTTTCCGCAGGAACACATGCTGCCGATCCTGTTCATCGAATGCCCGCGTCTTTTGTTCCCGTTCGCCCGCCAGATCATCGCCGAGGCAACCCGCAATGGCGGCTTCCCGCCGCTGATGCTCGACCCGATCGACTTCGCGCAGATGTTCCAGCAGAAGCTGGCGGAGGACCAGGCGTCGTCGAAGGTCCAGGTGAGCTGAGGGCTGCCTGCCACGGATTGTGAAAAGCCCGGCCTTGCGCCGGGTTTTTTGTTTTGGGCGGGACGATTGAGGCGCCGGCAGGGCAGAGGGGGGCGCCAAGGATCGCCAACGGGACGATTTTAGTTCCCGTGAACCTTCAGCCACAGCGCCTTTTCACCCAATGTCCCGACCATGCCGGCGTGCGCGGCACGTTCGGCTTCTGTCACGCGCGGCGGCAGTGGCGCCGGGCGCGGGGCGACGACGATTTCGATCTGGCGGACATTCTCGCCCTGGGCCGGCGCGGTGGCGCTGTCGAGGATGAGGGCCGCCTGCTTGCCGCCGATCAGCTCGATATAGACCTCGGCCAGCAATTCGGAATCGAGCAGGGCGCCGTGCTTGGTGCGCTTGGTGTTGTCGATGCCGTAGCGCCGGCAGAGCGCATCGAGCGAATTAGGACCCATCGGGTGCTTGCGGCGCGCCAGCGCCAGCGTGTCGACGACGACGCCGTTGTCGATGACAGGGTGACCCAGCCGGCCGAATTCGACGTTGAGGAAGCCGACATCGAAAGTGGCGTTGTGGGCGACCAGCTTGGCGCCGTCGGTAAAGTCCAGCCACTCCTGCACAATCTCGGCAAAGGTCGGCTTGCCCGCGAGGTCCGCCGCGCTGATGCCGTGCACCGCCTGTGCCTCGACATGGATCGCTCGGCCTTGCGGGTTGATGTAGTGGTGGAAGGTCCTGCCGGTCGGGAAACGGTTGACCAGTTCGACGCCGCCCAGCTCGATCACGCGGTCGTCGCGCGAATCGAGGCCGGTGGTTTCCGTGTCGAAGATGATCTCACGCATCGAATCAGTCGCTCCAAAGGAGCAGAATCGTGAGAGCGGAACAAAATGGCAATGAGAAACTATGATGGCCAGGGCAATCGCACAGGTTTGCGCCGCCCCTCATCGCCCTGCACCTTTCCTCTCCCCCGTCGATCGGGGGAGAGGTGTCGAGCGAAGCCGGCAGGCAGATAAGCGGCTCTCACATCGACAGCTGGCGGTCGAGCGGTGGGCTCAACCACCTGGCTTGCCAACCCCTATCAGCTGGCTGATGATTGCAGCGACCTCCGCCCGCGCGGCGTCCATCCCCTGGCCGGTGTCGACGATGAAATCGGCCTGACGGCGTTTTTCCGCGTCCGGCACCTGCTTGGCCAGGATCGACGCCAGCTTTTCCTCCGTCATGCCCGGCCGCGCCAGCACGCGTTCGCGCTGGGTCTCGGC
>NZ_RZRW01000417.1:0-5126 GCF_003998745.1 Mesorhizobium sp. M7A.F.Ca.US.014.04.1.1
GCTCGTCCGAGAACTGGTTGGTCGCACGCGCCTCCAGAAGCACTTCAGCGTTGATGGCATAGACGATCTGCACAAGCTCTATCCCGATCGCATCAACAACAAGACCAACGGCATCACGCCGCGGCGCTGGCTGATCCAGTGTAATCCCGGGCTGACGTCGCTTGCCCGCGAGGCGATCGGCGACCGCTTTCTCGATGACATCGACGCCATCAAGGATCTCGACGGTTTCGCCGGCGATGCCGCCTTTCGCGACAAGTTCGCCGCCGTCAAGCGAGCCAACAAGGCGCGGCTGGCCAACCTCGTCGCCGACCGGCTCGGCATCAAGGTCGATCCCTCGGCGCTTTTCGACATCCAGATCAAGCGTATCCATGAATACAAGCGCCAGCTTCTGAATATCCTCGAGGCGATTGCCCTCTACGACCAGATCCGCTCGCATCCCGAGCGCGACTGGATGCCGCGCGTGAAATTCTTCGGCGGCAAGGCGGCGCCCAGCTACCACAATGCCAAGCTGATCATCAAACTCGCCAACGATGTCGCCAAGGTCATCAACCGCGATCCGGCCGTGCGCGGTCTGCTGAAGGTGGTGTTCGTGCCGAACTACAATGTCAGCCTTGCCGAGATCATGATGCCGGCCGCCGATCTGTCCGAACAGATCTCGACCGCCGGCATGGAAGCGTCGGGCACCGGCAACATGAAGTTCGCGCTGAACGGTGCGCTGACCATCGGCACGCTCGACGGTGCCAATGTCGAGATCAAGGAATGCGTCGGCGACGACAACATCTTCATCTTCGGCCTGACCACCGCCGAGGTCGCCGAGCGGCGCAACAACGGCTACGATCCGCGCGCCGTCATCGAAGGCTCGCCTGAGCTGGCGCAAGCGGTTGCGGCTGTTTCGTCAGGCGTCTTCTCGCCGGACGATCCGGAGCGTTACCGCGATCTCATCAACGGTCTCTACAACAGCGACTGGTTCATGGTTGCCGCCGATTTCGATGCCTATGCCGCCGCCCAGCGTGAGGTCGATGCGGTCTGGCGCAACAGTCCCGACTGGTACGCCCGGGCAATCCGCAACGTTGCGCGTGTCGGCTGGTTCTCCTCCGATCGCACGATCCGCCAATATGCGAAAGAAATCTGGAACGTGCCTGTCTGATGTGATTGCATGAGGCCGCAAACAATGTGGTCCCGGTGATGTGAATTTGAATGTTGGATTTACATCACTAGAAACAAACACTTGGTGCCCGGGGAGGGACACTGCCTGATGAAGAAGCCGCGCGCGACCGCTGCGACAAGCGGGCCGGATGGACTGGCGCCAGCCGGCGATGTTGCGGCGATTGTTGCCGGCACGCACGGAGATCCCTTCGCCGTCCTTGGTGTCCATGAGGTCGGCAAGAGCCTGTATGCCCGGTGCTTTGTTCCGAATGCCGAATTCGTCACCGCCTACACGCTGACCGGCACCATCGCGGGTGAACTGTCCAGGCGCAACGATGGCGGCTTTTTCGAAGGCAAGCTCTCGATCAAGAAGCGGCAACCCCTGCGCTATCATGCCAGGAACGCCGGCGGCGACTGGTGGCTGACCGATCCCTATTCGTTCGGTCCGGTGCTGGGCCCGATGGACGATTACTACATCGCCCAAGGCTCGCATCTCAGGCTGTTCGATAAGCTCGGCGCCCATGTCATTGATCACGAAGGCGCCACCGGAGTGCATTTCGCCGTCTGGGCTCCCAATGCGCGGCGCGTCTCGGTGGTCGGCGACTTCAACGAGTGGGACGGCCGCCGGCACACCATGCGAGACCGCCGCGACACCGGCATCTGGGAACTGTTCATACCCGACATCGGTGCCGGACGACCCTACAAATACGAGATCATCGGCCCCGATGGTGTGAGGCTGCCGCTGAAGGCCGACCCGTTCGCCTTCAAATCCGAACTGCGTCCGGCTACTGCTTCGGTCGTGGCGGTGCCGCCGGCGCACGAGTGGGGCGACGAGGCGCATCGCAATTTCTGGCGCAATGCCGATCACCGGCGAGAAGCCATCTCGATCTACGAGGTCCATGCCGGCTCCTGGCAGCTTCGCGACGACGGAACGTTCCTGTCATGGGACGAGTTGGCCGACCGGCTGATCCCCTATGTGGTTGAGACCGGTTTCACCCACATCGAATTCATGCCGATCTCTGAACATCCCTACGACCCGTCCTGGGGCTACCAGACGACCGGCCTTTACGCGCCATCGGCCCGCTTTGGCGACCCGGACGGCTTTGCCCGTTTCGTCGATGGCGCCCACCGCGCCGGCGTCGGCGTCATCCTCGACTGGGTGCCGGCACATTTCCCGGTCGACGCGCATGGCCTGGCCAATTTCGATGGCACCGCGCTCTATGAACATGCCGATCCGCGCAAGGGTTTTCATCCCGACTGGAACACCGCGATCTACAATTTCGGCCGCCGCGAGGTGGTGTCGTTCCTGGTCAACAATGCGCTGTTCTGGGCCGAGAAATACCATGTCGACGGTTTGCGCGTCGACGCGGTCGCCTCGATGCTCTACCTCGACTATTCACGCAAGGCCGGCGAATGGATCCCCAACGAGAAGGGCGGCCGCGAGAATCTCGAGGCGGTCAGCTTCCTGCAGAAGATGAACAAGGAGGTCTACGGCCATCATCCGGGCGTCATGACCATAGCCGAGGAATCGACCTCATGGCCGAAGGTCTCGGCACCGGTGCATGAAGGCGGCCTCGGCTTCGGCTTCAAGTGGAATATGGGCTTCATGCACGACACGCTGGAGTATTTCTCCAAGGAGCCGATCTTCCGAAAGCACCACCACAACGACCTCACCTTCGGCCTGACCTACGCCTTCTCGGAGAATTTCGTGCTGCCGCTCTCGCATGACGAGGTTGTGCACGGCAAAGGCACGTTGCTTGGCAAGATGGCCGGCGACGACTGGCAGAAGTTTGCGACGCTACGCGCCTACTACGCTTTCATGTGGGG
The DNA here is from genome assembly GCF_003998745.1 of Mesorhizobium sp. M7A.F.Ca.US.014.04.1.1. Lineage (NCBI taxonomy): Bacteria > Pseudomonadati > Pseudomonadota > Alphaproteobacteria > Hyphomicrobiales > Phyllobacteriaceae > Mesorhizobium > Mesorhizobium sp. M7A.F.Ca.US.014.04.1.1. Next base: position 2,974 of record NZ_RZRW01000417.1, read on the forward strand.
CTATCCCGGCAAGAAGCTGCTTTTCATGGGGCAGGAGTTCGCGCAGCGCCGCGAATGGAGCGAGGCGCGCGCGCTCGACTGGAACCTGCTTGAATTCCGGCCGCATCGCGGCGTTTGGCAGACGGTGCGCGATCTCAACTATCTCTACCGTTCGCGCCCGGCGCTGCATGGCCGCGACTGCGAACCGGAAGGGTTTTCCTGGCTGATCGTCGACGACAGCCAGAATTCGGTTTTTGCCTGGCTGCGCAGCGCGCCGGGCGGCAGCCCGGTGGCCGTCATTTCCAATTTCACGCCGGTGCCGCGCGATAATTATCGCGTGCCGTTGCCGACATCAGGCAAATGGCGCGAGATCATCAACACCGACGCTTCTGAATATGGCGGTTCCGGCAAGGGCAATGGCGGCATGGTCGAGGCACGGGCGGAGGAAGGAAGCATCGCCGCGACGATGCTCTTGCCGCCGCTGTCCACGATCATGCTCGAGCTCGTCGCCGACTGAACCCATCGACACTGAGTAACATGTCGAGATCGAGTAACTTGGGAGGGTAGAAATGGCAGACTTGAAACGGACCCAGCCGCTGGCGCGCGATGCCATGGCCTATGTATTGGCCGGCGGCCGTGGCAGCCGCCTCAAGGAACTGACCGACCGGCGTGCCAAGCCGGCCGTCTATTTCGGCGGCAAGACGCGCATCATCGACTTCGCGCTCTCCAACGCGCTTAACTCCGGCATTCGACGCCTCGGCGTTGCCACCCAGTACAAGGCACATTCGCTGATCCGTCATTTGCAGCGCGGCTGGAACTTCCTGCGCCCAGAGCGAAACGAAAGCTTCGACATCCTGCCGGCCAGCCAGCGCGTCTCGGAAACGCAGTGGTATGAGGGCACGGCTGACGCCGTCTATCAGAACATCGACATCATCGAGGCCTACGGACCCGAATACATGGTCATCCTGGCTGGCGACCACATCTACAAGATGGACTACGAGATGATGCTTCGCCAGCACGTCGACGCCAATGCCGACGTCACCGTTGGCTGCCTCGAAGTGCCGCGCATGGAAGCCACCGGCTTCGGCGTCATGCATGTCGATGGCAAGGACAACATCATCGCCTTCGTCGAAAAGCCCGCCGATCCGCCCGGCATTCCCGATAAGCCGGAGTTTGCCTTGGCCTCGATGGGCATTTACGTCTTCAAGACCAAGTTTCTGATGGAGCAGTTGCGCCGCGATGCGGCCGAGCCGGGCTCGAGCCGCGACTTCGGCAAGGACATCATCCCCTATATCGTCCAGCACGGTAAGGCGATCGCGCACCGCTTCGCCAAGTCCTGCGTCCGTTCGACCGCCGAGAACGAGGCCTACTGGCGCGACGTCGGAACGGTCGACGCCTATTGGGAAGCCAATATCGACCTGACCGATATCACGCCGGAACTCGACCTCTACGACCGCGACTGGCCGATCTGGACCTATGCCGAATTGAAGCCGCCGGCAAAGTTCGTGCATGACGAGGATGGCCGCCGCGGTTCGGCTGTGTCTTCGCTGGTTTCGGGCGATTGCATCGTCTCGGGGGCTTCGCTGAAAAAAAGCCTGATCTTCACCGGCGCGCGCATCAATTCCTATTCGACGCTCGAAGAAGTCGTCATGCTGCCCGACGTTCATGTCGGCCGGAACGCAAAGTTGAAGCGCGTGGTCATCGACCATGGTGTTAGGATACCGGAAGGGCTGGTGGTCGGCGAAGATCCTATTCTCGACGCCAAGCGCTTCCGCGTTTCCGAAAAGGGCATCTGCCTGGTCACCCAGGACATGATCGACAAGCTGGGGCTCTGACGCATGCAGGTTCTGTCGGTCACGCCGGAAATTTTCCCGCTCATCAAGACCGGTGGGCTTGCCGACGTGACCGGCGCGCTGCCCATTGCCTTGGCGGCCAAGGGCGTGACCGTGCGCACGCTCATGCCCGGCTTTCCGACCGTCATGGCTGCCTTCAAGAAAAAGCGGGCGGTTCTGCAATACCCCTTGCTGCAGGGCGGCAAGGCCTCTGTCCATTCCGTCCAACTCGCCGGGCTCGAACTGTTCGTGCTCGATGCGCCGCATCTGTTCGACCGTCCCGGCGGCCCCTATGGCAATGCGACCGGCGCCGAACTGGCCCTGGAAGGCGAGGTTGTGGAC
>NZ_RZRW01000418.1:0-5120 GCF_003998745.1 Mesorhizobium sp. M7A.F.Ca.US.014.04.1.1
GCGCTCGACCATGCCGGCATCGGTCCCGACGAGGTCGACGAGATCGTGCTCGGCCACTTCAACGCCGGTTTTTCGGCGCAGGATTTCACCGCCAGTCTGGTGCTTCAGGCCGACGACCGGCTGCGCTTCAAGCCGGCGACGCGTGTCGAGAACGCTTGCGCCACCGGATCGGCGGCGGTCCGCCAAGGCATCCGCGCCATCGACGCGAATGCCGCTCGCATCGTGCTGGTGGTCGGCGCGGAGCAGATGACGACGACGCCGGGGCCGGAGATCGGCAAAAACCTGCTCAAGGCGTCCTATCTGCCCGAGGACGGCGAGACACCCGCGGGTTTCGCCGGCGTCTTCGGCAAGATCGCGCAGGCCTATTTCCAGCGTTATGGCGATCAGTCGGATGCGCTGGCCATGATTGCCGCCAAGAACCACAAGAACGGCGTCGACAATCCCTATGCGCAGATGCGCAAGGATTTCGGCTATGAGTTCTGCCGCCAAGAGAGCGAGAAGAACCCCTTCGTTGCCGGTCCTCTGAAGCGCACCGACTGCTCGCTGGTCTCCGACGGCGCCGCCGCCCTTATCCTTGCCGACACCGCCACGGCACTGAAGATGCGCCGTGCCGTTGCCTTCCGCGCCAACGAACATGTGCAGGATTTCCTGCCGATGTCGAAGCGCGACATTCTGACCTTCGAAGGCTGCGAGCAGGCCTGGAACCGGGCGCTGAAATCGGCCGGCGTGACGCTCGACGATCTGTCCTTCGTCGAAACGCATGACTGCTTCACCATTGCCGAACTGATCGAGTACGAGGCGATGGGCCTTGCCAAGCCGGGAGAGGGGGCGAAGCTGGCGTTGGACGGCACAACGGCCAAGGATGGTCGCCTGCCGGTCAATCCGTCCGGCGGGCTGAAGGCCAAGGGCCATCCGATCGGCGCCACTGGCGTGTCCATGCATGTCTTGACCGCCATGCAGCTTGTCGGTGAGGCCAGCGGCATCCAGGTGCCGGGCGCAAAACTGGGCGGCATCTTCAATATGGGCGGTGCGGCGGTCGCCAACTACGTTTCCATTCTCGACCGGATCAGATAAACCGCCCGCATTTGCGGGAGGTGACATGACAAATCCGGTTCTGATCGAAGTCTTGCGCGGCGCGATCGTCGAGAGCGCGCATCGCGGCTCAGTCGCGGTCTTCGATGGCGACGGCAAGCCCGTGTGGGAGATCGGCGATACGGCCAAGCCGGTGTTTCCGCGCTCGGCGGTCAAGGCGATCCAGGCCTTGCCGTTGGTCGAAAGCGGGGCGGCGGATGCCTATGGTTTCGGCAACCGCGAACTGGCGCTCGCCTGCGCCTCCCACTCGGGCGAGCCGGCACATGTCGACCTTGCGCGATCCATGCTGGCCAAGGCTGGGCTGGACGGATCGGCGCTCGAATGCGGCACGCATTGGCCATCCAATCATGACGCCGAGATTGCGCTCGCCCGCGCCGGCGGCTCGCCGAACGCCTTGCACAACAATTGTTCCGGCAAACATTCCGGCTTCCTCTGCACCTGCGTCCACGCCGGCATTGCGCATCGCGGCTATGTCAAGCCGGGACACGGCCTGCAGGACATGGTGCGCGACGCCATGCAGTCGGTGACGGGCGCTGTCCATGGTGAGGACCAGCGTGCCATCGACGGCTGTTCGATCCCGACCTACGCGGTGCCGCTCAGGAGCTTCGCGCTCGGCTTTGCCCGCATGGCCACGACATCAGGTTTTGGCCCAGAGCGAGCCAAGGCTGCAAAGCGGCTGCTTTCCGCCTGCATGGCCGAGCCCTTCTTCGTTTCCGGCAGCGGCCGCGAAGACGTCGCGTTGATGGAGGCCGCACCAGGGCGGATTTTCACGAAGGGCGGCGCCGAAGGCGTCCATTGTGCCGCAATTCCGGAACTTGGCCTCGGCATCGCACTCAAATGCGATGATGGCGCCGGCCGCGCCGGCGAAGCCATGGTTGCCGCCGTCCTTGCCAAACTGTTGCGTGCCGACGAGGCCTTGGCGGCGAAGCTGCTCGAATTGGCAAACACGCCCATCGAAAATCGCAACGGTGCCAAAGTCGGAGCGCTGAGGCCGACGGCAACTCTCAAGTGACGTGATTGCGCTCGACGGTCAGATGCGCGTAGCCGCTACCGTTTGACGAGGCGAGATCGCCTGTCGCGGGCTCCGCCCAGCGCTGGCCGACAACCGCACCGTTCAGCGCGCCGTCGATGACATTGTCTGAAATGACGGCCGTACCGGCGCCCTCGACCACGGATACGACGATCCCGGTTCCTGCCTTGCGGATGATGTTGCCGGTGGCGACGACATTGCGCAGGTACGGGCCCCAGCCGATCTGCATGCCATAGAGTGGCGCGTTCTCGATGACATTGTTGGAAACGGTGGTGTCGGCCTCAACGCCGATGCCGACGCCAAATCCCGGCGAGTCGGCGGGGTAGGGGCCGCTGGTCGACAGATTGCGCACGATGTTGCCGGAACAGACGCCCATGCGGCCGCCTTCGTTGAAATTGACGATCGAGATGCCGTTGGCGGCGCCGTCGACGATGTTGTTGCTGATGATGGCGCCTTCGAACGAGAACTCGGAATAGATCGCCGTTTCGCCAGAGCGCGAGCAGGTGTTGCCCGATATCTGCAGGTTGCTGGCGCTGTTGGCGCGGATGGCCGAGAAGGCGCAGTCCGAGACGATGTTGCCCGAGATGACGACATTGCCGGCGCGAAAGGCATTGATGCCGTTGCCGTTCTGCCCGGTTCCGCCGCTGCGTGCCTGGATCCCTTGGACGCGGTTGCCGGTGACCATGGTGCCGTCTTCGGCCACCTGCCAGCGGTGTACGAGGATGCCGCCATTGGCGCAGTCGGAAACGGTGTTGCCCGTGATGGCCAGCCCGCCGGCTTCGACCGAATAGATGCCGGCATCGGCGGCGCCCGATATCTCACAGCGCTCGATCCGGCCGATCGCGTGTTCCAGCGCCAGCCCGTTCTTGCCGCTGCCGGTGATCTGGCAATTGTCGATGGCGAGGTGCGCGACACGGCGAAGATCGAGCAGCCCTTGCGTGTAATCGCCCATCGCACGGTTCGCACCATCGAAGACCAGTCCGCTAAGTTCGATATGGTCGGCCTGTTCGGCCATGAACAGGTGGCCGTCACCGCCGTAAACGATGCGCGTCGCGCCCGGCACGCCGGAAAGACGTACGCGGCCGGGCAGCGAAAGATTGGAGACGACATAGGTGCCGGGCGGCAGGAACACCGGCATGTCGCGGCTGTTTGCGTCACGCAGCAGTTTGGCGAAGGCCTTGCTCTGATCGTCTGATGTGCCGGGCTGCACGCCGAGTTCGGTGGCATTGATCGAGCCGCGCATCGAGGCTTTCTCGATGCCGCTCAAGCTTGCGGCTACCGCCTTGCCGAGCGCAAGGCCCATGACGGCAAAGCCGGCGGTTCCAGTCAGCAGCGTTCGTCTGTTCAACATCGGCACAGAATCCCAGCGTTCAACCTTGGCGTCGCAGGAATCGTGCCAGACGGTTTGCCTCTCCTCTGGACGGAAACGACAATGGCTTGTCGAGCAGCCTCTGCGGGCCTAAGTTCAGGAAATGAGCAGAGCTTTCACCCGCGAGGAAGACAGCGAAAATGCCATCGCCGGTGTCGGTGAGCGGCCGGTCAGCCAGCATCGCAATCTGGTGACGGAACGCGGCCTGGCGCAGATCGAGGAAAATCTGGCCGATCTGCGCGACATACTGGCGAAGGCCGAACGCAAAGCCGACCGCGAGCGCATAGCGGTCGTGTCGCGCGATCTGCGTTACTGGACCGCCCGGCGCGAAAGCGCCGAACTCTCGGTGCCGGAGCCGGGCAGTGACGTTGTGCGCTTCGGCATGGGCGTCACGATCGAGAGCGATGACGGCAAGAAGGTGCATTGGAAGATCGTCGGCGAGGACGAGGCTGATCCCACCAAGGGCAGCATTTCGCATGTTTCGCCAATGGCTGTCGCCCTGTTCGGCAAGAAGATCGGCGACTTGGCCAGCGTCAACGGCAAGGAATGGGAAATCGTCAAGCTCTCCGAGAGCTAGGACGTCTCAAATCCGCCGCACTGATTGGCGCGTCATTTGGCGAGTTTCTGAAGCCCGACCCGATATTTGTCCATGACCTCGCGCGCGGCCTTCATCTGCCGTTCGAACCTGTCGGCCACCGGTCTTAAAATGATGCCGTGATCAGTTTCGATGATCTGGAGCTGATCGCCCGATTGCAGATTCAAGCTGTCCAGCATTCCCGTGGCAAGATCAGGGCATCTGATCCGTCGTCGAGCTTGTGGATGGTCGTCTTCACGGTTACCGCACCTTGGTTGCAGTGTCAGTCTAGCACAACCTTTTCAGAGATGCAGCAGTCCTAGTCCGTGGCCAGCAGGCGGTCCAGCAGGCGATCCGCTGCCTCTGGAATGACTGTGCCCGGCGGGAAGATTTCCGCAGCGCCGGCTTGCCGCACCGCGTCATAGTCCTGCGGTGGGATGACGCCGCCGGCGACGATCAGCATGTCGCCGCGGCCGAGCTTTTTAAGCGCGTCGCGCAGTTCCGGGATCAGCGTCAAATGTCCCGCCGCCAGCGACGAGGCGCCGACGATGTGGACGTCCTGTGCGACCGCCAGCCTGGCGATCTCATCCGGTGTCTGGAACATCGCGCCGACGGTGACGTCGAAGCCGAGATCGGCGAAGGCCGTAGCGATGACCTTCTGGCCACGGTCGTGGCCGTCCTGGCCCATCTTGGCGACGAGAATGCGCGGCTTGCCGCCGGTCTTCTTCTCGAAGGCGTCAAGCTTGTCCTGCAGCCCGTCGACCACGGGATGATCGCCAAGCGCCTTGCGATAGATGCCGGAAATGGTCTGCACCGTAGCGACGTGGCGCCCAAACGCCCTTTCCAACGCGAATGAAATCTCGCCGACCGTTGCATTGGCGCGCGCGGCTCGGATGGCGAATTCCAGCAGGTTTTCATTGCCTTGCGCGGCACGGGTCAGCGCATCGAGTGCGCTTTCGACGGCGGCGACATCGCGCGTGCCCTTCAGCCGTTGCAGCTTCGACAATTGCCGGGCCCTGACCTCGGCATTGTCGATCTTCAGCACGTCGACCTCG
>NZ_RZRW01000419.1:0-5116 GCF_003998745.1 Mesorhizobium sp. M7A.F.Ca.US.014.04.1.1
CCACCAGAACGCGCGGCCTGTCGTCGCTCACGGCGCCTCCTTGTGGTTTGCTGGAAACGCGATCTGGACGCTGAGGCCGTCCTTGTGGAACGCGGTCTCGACATGGCCGCCGAGCCTGTAACCAATTTCTCCCTGCAGCAGTGTCAGGCCAAAACCATTGTCCAAGGGCGCCTTGACAACAGGGCCGTCCTTTTCGCGCCAGCCAAATGTGAAACTGTCCTCCTCGATCGACCATTGCACACTGACCTTGCCGTCGGTTTTTGACAAAGCGCCGTACTTGGCCGCGTTGGTGGCCAGTTCATGAATGGCCATGCTGAGGGAAAGCCCCTGTTGCGGACCTAGTTTGACATCCTCGCCATCGAGTTCGATCCGCTCGATGCCGAATGGTTCGAGCTCCTGCTGGAGCAGTTCCCTGACCGAGGCTTCCTTCCATCTCTCCCGGGTCAGCAGGCCGTAGGCCCGCGACATGGCATGCAGGCGACCGATCAGCGCATCCGCGAACTCCTCCTTCGTATCAGAACTTTCCCGCGTGCGGCTTGCAATGCTGGCGATCACCGCAAGCATATTCTTGACCCGGTGGTTGAGTTCAGAGATGAGCACCTGCTGATGCTCTTCCGCCTGTGCCAGAGTGGTGACATCGACAAGTGTCACCACCACGCCCTGGATCCTGTTGCCCTTGTCGCGATAGGGATTGATGCGGACCATGTGGAACAGGCCCCTGGCATCGCGTGCCAGATGGTGATTCAGGATCTCGCCTGTCTCGAAAACCTTGTCGATGTGCTGCTTCAGCTCGGGGTAGTCGAGCTGGCTAGACAGATCCGTCAGCGGCCGGCCGACATCGGAGGGACGCAGGCTGAAGAAGGATGACGCCGCCGGCGTGAAGGTACGGACCACAAGGCTGCGGTCGAGGAAAATGGTCGCGATGTCGGTGCTTTCGAACAGGTTGCGCAGATCGCCGTTGACGTGGTCGAGCTCCTCTATCTTGGCCGTCAACTCGGCGTTGATCGTGTTGAGCTCCTCGTTGAGCGACTGCATCTCCTCCTTCGAGGCTTCGAGTTCCTCATTGGTGGACTGCGCCTCCTCATTGACGGAGACGAGTTCCTCGTTCGACGATTTGACCTCCTCCAGCGCGGTCTCGTATTCCTCGATCGTCGATTGCAGGCGCTCCCTGGTGTCGCGCAGCTCCCGCTCGAGATCGGCGGTGCTGTCACTGTCACGGCCGCCGCCGTCTTCCTCTGAGCGGGCCTGGGTCGGCCCCGACGGTTCGAACAGGACGAGATAAAGCGGCTCGCCATTGCCACGTTCGGTGAGCGGTTCGATCGTGAGCTTGATCGGCTGGACCCGTTCGTCGTCTTCCTCTACGATGAGGTTTTCCCGCACCACTGTGCGGCGCGTCGTCGTCGCTTCCCGCAACGCGGCGCGGAGGTCCAGTCGCAGCCCACGCCTAGCCATCGTCAGCAACTGCCGGCTGGGAATCCCTTGCGGCGCTTCGAGATATCTGCCGGTCCTGGCCGAATAATAGACGACATCGCCCTCGGCGTTGACCAGGACATGCGGCGGAGCGAAGCGCTCCAGCACCTGCGCCTCGACAGCCTGGCGCAGCGGATAACCGGCGGCTCCCTTCCTTAAGCCGGCGCTTTCAGAGGGAAAGACGCCGGAACGGCTCTCACCGATCAAGGCGGGCAGCCTGATATGCGGCGAGGCATGCTCGCGCGCCTGGAAGAGACGATGTTTCTTGTCGACAGTGGCAAACAGATTGTCGTGCTGCCCAACGCTTTCGGAGGTGCCGAGGAACAGGTAACCGCCGGGCTTCAATGCATAGTGAAAGACAGGGATGACACGGCTCTGGATGCTCGGGCCGAAATAGATCAGCAGATTGCGGCAGGAGACCAGATCCATGCGCGAGAAAGGCGGATCGCGAATGACGCTGTGCGGCGAGAAGATGCACAGTTCCCGTATCTCGTTGCTAATGACATAGCTCTCTCCGTCGCCGTTGAAGAACCGCTGTCGGCGTTCGGGTGAAAGCCCTTGCAGCAAGGCTTCGGGATAGCGTGCCGCCCGGGCCACCGCCAGCGCAGGCTCGTCGATGTCGGTGGCAAATATCTGGACGCGCGGAACGACCGTAAGCTTCTCCATGTGTTCGCGCAGCAGGATGCCGATAGAGAACACCTCCTCGCCCGTGGCGCATCCGGGAACCCAGACCCTGACGGTGTCGCTGGCGGTCTTGCCTTCGAACAACTGCGGTATGATCTTTCGCTCGAGCAACTCGAAGGCATCGGGGTCGCGAAAGAAGTTGGTGACATTGATCAGCAGATCGCGAAAAAGGTTCATCACCTCGCGAGCATCTTTCTTCAGCCAGTCTATATAGGCGCTGATGGAATGGACCTGGGCGATCTGCATGCGTCGCTTCACGCGGCGCAGAAATGTCTTGGTCTTGTAGCCCGAGAAGTCGTGGCCGGAGTGGCTGCGCAGAATGGCGTATATCTGTTCTCGCACCTTATCGATGTCGGCCGTATGGTCGCCATCTTCTTCCGCCAGCCCTTCCAGCGTGTCGAAGCCGCGGGCGAAAGCCTCCAGCTTCGCCCCGATCTCCTCGGCGGGCACAGCGACGTCGACGAGCCCGCTGGCAATAGCGCTCTGTGGCATATCGGGATTGCGCGGCCCGTAGCCGTCGTGCGCTTGCGCGACAGTGAGGCCACCCCGCTCCTTGATCGCCTTGGCGCCCAGCGTTCCATCGGAATCACCGCCCGACAGAATGACGCCCACGGCATATTCGCCCTGGTCTTCAGCGAGCGCACTAAAGAAGATGTCGACGGGTTTGCGCTCTTGGGTAAGCCCGTTGGGCCGCCGCAGGCGCAGCACACCGTTGGCGATCGCCAGAGTGACGTTTTGTGGCATCACGTAGACGTGGTCAGGTACAACAGCTATGCCATCCTCGGCCACAACGACAGGCATCTCGGTGTAGCGGCTGACAACTTCATGCAACAGACTTTCTCGCTTCGGGCTGAGATGCGTGATGATGATGAACGCCATGCCGGGCTGGCTGGTAACGCCTTTGAACAAGCCTTCCATCGCGGGAATGCCACCCGCGGACGCGCCGATGCCAACGATGGGAAATCTAGTCGATCGGGCAGTCACGGCATGTCCCCCTTTCGCCGACCCGACATGAAGTCTCCTCAAGGCCGGATCGAACAGGACACAACCATATAGCGCGCAAGAGGTATGGAACAAGACGTCAGGGATGACGTTGAACCCGATATCAATGGTGGTTCAATGACGAAACGCTCTGCTGACATAAAACTCCGAGCGCCAGTGGTGTCAGGGGCGCCTGGATCGCTAGCAGATTCCGATGCGGGGCCCGTCCCGGATCGCATGCTGATGCTTGCGAAGCGGTTGCAGGCGGCCTTGGATGACAGAATTCGGAAAGCAAATCCTCTGCATTCTAACCTCCGTTGCAAGAAAGGATGACGACGTGCGCGACCTGCGGGGGCTGCATATTCTGATAGTTGAAGACGAATGGACGATGGCGGGAGATCTTGCGCGGTTTTTCAGCAATATGGGCGCCATAATCCTTGGTCCCGCTGCAACCGTCGAACAGGCTTCCAAACACACCGGGACGGCCGAAGCTGCAATCCTCGACGTCAATCTCAATGGCCGACGCGTGTTTCCAATCGCCGATGAGTTGATGCGCCGGGGTGTCCCCTTCGTGTTCTTCAGTGGCGATGACGACATCGCCATTCCCGACCATCTCCGCTATGCCAGCAATCTGCGGAAATCCTCGGGCAGCCAGGCGGTGTTCAACGCACTCTTTCCCCCGCAGGAATCGGGGCGGGCGCCCCCCGGACCGGACCCGTCCGACGACGTCTTCGCGCTTTTGCCCAAACTGCGACTTGCGGCGCGCCTTTTGCTGGGAGACGTCGACGCATCGGATCGGCTCGTCGAGAGGACGCTCGAGCAAGCGATCCGGGATGTCGACCGCAGACAGCCTGGTCAATCCACTGAAAACTGGCTCAACGGCATCATGCGAGAGATGGCGAAAACCCGCGGCGCAAACCTGATGCATTAATTTTACCCTCCCTCTCAGGCTGAAGTGCTAAGCCGCGGGGCCGTCATTGTTGACCACATCTCGACAACTGGGCCGTACAGATCAGCCGCTTGGCTTGCGTCATCAGCCCTTCTGATCGCGCTCGACGAATTTGTTGAAACGGCTGGCTTTCCCCTCCCCAGTCTTGGCCTGATACAGAAAGGCCAGATCGTTCTCGTCGAATATCCGGAAGAACTCGTCCCATTCGATGGGCTCGAATGCTTCCTCAGGCTCACCGAAGTCGATCCGCAGGATGCCGCCCTCGCCTTTTGTGCGTACCACTGCCGGCCGGCCGTCCCGCTCCTCGGCCCACTTGCGAATTTCGTCGTGGTCGGTGGTCGTTTGCGACTGAGACATTGAAATCTCCTTTGATCGGCGTTGCTCCATGGGACACGCGGGCTGTCGGGCGTCCTAACAGCACAAGGGCGTCAATGTTCCAGCACCGCGCCGTGATCGCGATGCCGGCCCAACGAAGTCCGCCAAAGGAACTTTGTTGAAGCAAGGGAACAAACCTTTTGCCGAAAAGTTCGGGGCGCCGAGGTTACTTGTCTGAGGAGTCGTCGTGAAACGCATATTGGTTACAGGAGGCTGCGGCTTCATCGGCCGGCATGTCGCACAGGAACTCGTCGAGCAGGATTATTCGGTTCGCATCCTCGATGCGCTGCTGGAGCAGGTGCATGCGGGCGAAGCCGTCGCGCTTCCCGCCGGGACCGAACTGATCAAAGGTGATGTCCGAGACCGGGAGGCGGTCGCCAGTGCGCTGGAAGGTGTTGACGCGGTCATTCATCTGGCGGCGGAAGTCGGCGTCGGACAATCGATGTACGAGATCGCGCGCTATGTCGGCGCCAATGATCTCGGCACCGCAACGCTACTTGAAGCACTGATCAAGCACCCGGTCGAACGGATCGTCGTCGCCTCGTCGATGAGCGTCTATGGCGAAGGGCTCTATGCAACGCCAGACGGCCGGCGCATCGACAATGCCCGGCGCAAGGCGAGCGACATCAAAAGCGGGCAATGGAATCCGCTGTCGCC
>NZ_RZRW01000420.1:0-5096 GCF_003998745.1 Mesorhizobium sp. M7A.F.Ca.US.014.04.1.1
CATCGGCGGCGCCTCGGCGATGGGCGGCGTCGGTCAGGTCATCGGCGCGGTGGTCGGCGGCTTCATCATGGGCGTGATGAACAACGGCATGTCGATCATGGGCGTCAATGTCGACTGGCAGCAGGTGGTCAAAGGCCTGGTGCTGCTCGGCGCCGTGATCTTCGACGTCTACAACAAGAACAAGGCTTGAACGGACTTAAGAGCAATTCCAGGAAAAGTGTGAAACGGTTTTCCGCCCGGAATTGCGCCAAGACAATGAGTTAGAGCGGTTCGCCGTTTCCGTGAAACGGTGAACTGCTCTGATCGAGGAAAGCAGGAGGCATACGATCGCGACGCTGCCGGCAACCCGCCGGTAACAGAAGTCCCTGAGGGACCAGGCCCGCGAGCGCAATCCGAACTGAGAATTTAAACCGTGGCATGGACGAGGTCCCGGCCGCGCTGAGCAAGGTTTGCCGTTTTGGCAGCCCTGCCAAGGCAAATGAGAGAGGATTCATCATGCTGATCTCCCAGATCCTTGACGACGCCGAGACCATCCGCGTCGTCGCCCGCAATGGCGGCAAGACCCGGATCATCAATGGCGCCCGCAGCGTCTATTCGCTGGCGATGGAGGCCGCCCGCACCGGCGTCGGCCTCGTCGCGCTGATCGAACGCAAGGGGCTTGGCGAGACGGTCGATCTCGAGGCCGCTTACAAGAAGGGGCGGCTGCTGTCGCCGATCAATCACCCCGATCCGGCGCATCTGCACCTGACCGGCACCGGGCTGACGCATCTCGGCTCCGCCGCGACGCGCGATTCCATGCACAAGAAGCTGAGCGCCGACGGCGAGGAGCAGCTCACCGATTCCATGAAGATGTTCCGCATGGGGCTGGAGGGCGGCAAGCCGGCGAAAGGCCAGATCGGCGTGCAGCCGGAATGGTTCTACAAAGGCAACGGCACGATGGCGGTGGCACCAGGCGCCGCACTCCTGTCACCGGCCTTTGCCAAGGACGCCGGCGAAGAGCCCGAGGTCGCCGGCATCTACGTCATCGGCGACGACGGCGCACCTTTCCGCGTCGGCTTCACGCTGTCGAACGAGTTTTCCGACCACGTCACCGAGCGCGTGAACTATCTGTTCCTCGCGCATTCCAAGCTGCGCAACGCCTCGTTCGGGCCGGAGATCCTGATCGGCGACCTGCCGTCCGACATCCGCGGCACCTCGCGCATCGTGCGCGACAGCGAGGTGCTGTGGGAAAAGCCGTTCCTGTCCGGCGAAGCGAACATGTCGCACACCATCGCCAATCTCGAACATCATCATTTCAAATACGCGGCCTTCCGCCAGCCGGGTGACGTGCATGTGCACATGTTCGGCACGGCGACGCTGTCCTTCGCCGACGGCATCACGACCGAGGCCGGCGATGTCTTCGAGATCGAGGCCGGGGATTTCGGCCTGCCGCTGCGCAACCCGCTCGAGATCGAGCAGCCGGTGAAGGTGGCTGTGAAGGCGCTTTGAGAGCGCGCCTTTTCCTTCTCCCCAAGTGGGAGGTGGATCGGCGCGTTAGCGCCGAGACGGATGAGGGGTGTTCCAGCGGAGTGAAACGTTGGCGTTCCCTGGAACACCCCTCATCCGTCGCCTCCGGCGACACCTTCTCCCACAAGGGGAGAAGGAAAAGGCGCCTCTGCCTCAATAAATATCGAAGTCGAAATACTTGGCCTGGATCTTCTTGTAGGTGCCGTCGGCAACGATCGCGTCGATGGCCGCGTTGAGCTTGTCGCGCAGGGCCGTGTCGTCCAGGCGCACGGCGATGCCGGCCTGGGTCTCGGTGCCCTTGACGTCGCCGACCAGCTTGCAGCAGCCGTCGCTTGCCTTCTTCAGCCAATCCATCAGCACGAACTTGTCCGAGATCACGGCGTCAAGACGACCGTTGGTCAGGTCGGTGATCGCCTCTTCCTGGGTGGGATAGAGTTTGGCCTCCGCGCCCGCCTTGCCATATTCATTCTGGGCATAGTCGGCCTGCGTGGTCGAAGCCTGGGCACCGACCGTCTTGCCGGCAAGGGCCGCCGGTTCGGTCGAGGTGAGATCGGTGTCCTTCGGCGCCACCAGAGCCAGCGGTGTCGTATAATATTTGTTGGTGAAGGCGACCTGCTTCTTGCGCTCCTCGGTGATGCTCATCGAGGCGATGATGGCGTCGAACTTCTTGGCCTGCAAAGCGGGAATGATGCCGTCCCAGTCCTGGGTAACGATCTCGCATTCGACCTTCATCTGCGCGCACAGCGCATTGGCGATGTCGATGTCGAAGCCTTCGACCTTGCCGTCGGCGGTAATGGTGTTGAACGGCGGATAGGCGCCCTCGGTGCCGATCTTGATTTTCTCCGCCGCCTGCACCGACAGAGAGCCGGCCAGTGTTGCCAGCATGGCAGCGCCCGCCGCCGATATGACCCATTTCGAAAATCGCATTTTCTTGGTTCCCCTTGAACGCCGCCAGCTTGACGGGCGGCAAGGCAGCCAAGCATGGCGAGCCGGTACAGGCAAGTATTTTGCCTTGGGGCAATGAGGGTCAGCGCGCGGCGCGGAAATGCTTGGACAGCTTCAGGCCCTGCGCCTGGTAGTTGGAGCCGAGATCGGTGCCGTAGAGCGCCTGCGGCCGCTTCAGCATATGCTCGTAGACCAGCCGGCCGACGATCTGGCCGTGGTCGAGGATGAACGGCACTTCATGGCTGCGCACTTCCAGCACCGCCCGGCTGCCGGTGCCGCCGGATGCGGAATGGCCGAAGCCCGGATCGAAGAAGCCGGCATAATGGACGCGGAATTCGCCGACCAGCGGATCGAAGGGCGTCATCTCGGCGGCGTAGAGCGGCGGCACATGCACCGCCTCCTGCCTGACGCGGATGTAGAATTCATCGGGGTCGAGCACCAGTTCGCCGGCGCCGCTCTTGTGGATCGGTTCCCAGAAGTCGACGACTTCCTGGGCCGCGCGCTTGTCGACATCGACGAGGCCGGTGTGATGCTTGCCGCGATAGCCGACCAAGCCGCTTTGATCGCCGTTGAGGTCGATCGACAGCGCGATGCCGCCGCCGGAAATGTTCGGCGGCTCGGTGGCGACAAGCATCTGCGTGCGATGCAGGTCGTGCAACTCGGCTTCGGAGAGCAGCGCATTGCCGGTGCGGAAACGGATCTGCGACAGGCGCGACCCGGTGCGGACGACGATCGGGAAGGTGCGCGGGCTGACTTCCAGAAAGAGCGGGCCATGATAGCCGGCCGCGATCTTGTCGAACTCGTGGCCGCGATCGGTCATGACGCGGGTGAAGATGTCGAGCCGTCCGGTCGAACTCTTCGGATTGGCCGAGGCTGAAATGTCCGCCGGCAGCGCCAGGCTTTCAAGCAGGGGCACGATGTAGACGCAGCCGGTCTCCAGCACCGCGCCCTCGGCCAGATTGATCTCGTGCAGCTGCAGCCGGTCGAGCTTTTCCGAGACCTTGTGATTGGGGCCGGGCAGGAAGGAGGCGCGCACCCGCCAGGCCTTGTCGCCGAGCCTGAGATCGAGGCTGGCCGGCTGGATCTGGTCGGTGTCGAGCGCACGCGCCGACTTCAGCGCGCCGGACTGGAGCAGCGCCGATATGTCCTGGTCGGGAAGAATGCCTGTCTGCCGCAAGGCTCCACTCCTGCTTGGTACAAACCTCTTAATGAAGCCGGCAATTGACGCAAGCGCGGTGCGGGTCTAAAGGGTCGTTATCCCGTGGTGATTTGGCCGGTCGGCTTGCAGCCACGTTAAACAAGTCGCTAAAGGACCGTCGGGCCGCAAGGCCGTATGGACCGGTTGCGACTTTCGCGGCCGGTTTTTTTGTGTCTGGAAGAAAAGCGATGAGCACCAAGAAGCGCAACTGGAAGCCTCAGACGGCACTCGTGCACAGCGGAACGCTGCGTTCCGGTTTCGGCGAAACGTCAGAAGCGATCTATCTCACCCAAGGCTATGTCTACGAAACGGCGCAAGCCGCCGAAGCCCGTTTCAAGGGCGAAGAGCCGGGTTTCATCTATTCGCGCTACGCCAATCCGACCGTCGACATGTTCGAGAAGCGCATGTGCGCGCTGGAAGGTGCGGAAGACGCGCGCGCCACCGCGTCGGGCATGGCCGCGGTGACGGCCGCCCTTCTGTGCAGCGCCAAGGCCGGCGACCATATCGTGGCGGCGCGTGCGCTGTTCGGCTCCTGCCGCTGGGTGGTCGAGACGCTGGCGCCGAGATACGGCATCGAGGCGACGCTGGTCGACGGCACCGACATCGCCAACTGGGAAAAGGCGATCAAGCCGAACACCAAGCTGTTCTTCCTGGAAAGCCCGACCAATCCGACGCTGGAAGTGGTCGATATCGCCGCTGTCGCTTCGCTTGCCAATTCGATCGGCGCCAGGCTGATCGTCGACAATGTCTTCGCCACGCCCCTGCAGCAGAAGCCCTTGCAGCTCGGCGCCCATATCGTCGTCTATTCGGCGACCAAGCACATAGACGGCCAGGGGCGCTGTCTCGGCGGCGTCATCCTGTCGGACAAGAAGTGGATCGACGAGAACCTGCACGACTATTTCCGCCATACCGGCCCAAGCCTTTCGCCTTTCAACGCCTGGACGCTGCTGAAGGGCCTGGAAACGCTGCCGCTGCGCGTACGCCAGCAGACGGAAAGTGCCGGCCGGATCGCGGATTTTCTGGCCGAACGGCCGGAAATCGCGCGCGTCATCTATCCCGGCCGCGCCGACCATCCGCAGGCCGACATCGTCAAGAAGCAGATGTCGGGCGGCTCGACGCTGATCTGCCTGGACGTCAAGGGCGGCAAGCAGGCGGCCTTCGCCTTGCAGAACGCGCTCGACATCGTCCTGATCTCCAACAATCTCGGTGACGCCAAGAGCCTGATCACCCACCCGGCGACGACGACGCACAAAAATCTCAGCGACGAGGCGCGCGCCGAGCTCGGCATCGGGCCGGGCACGCTCAGGCTGTCGGTTGGCCTGGAGGATGCCGACGATCTGCTCGAGGACATCGCGCAGGCGCTGAAGGCCAGGTAGGAGGCCTTCAGGCGCCGGACGGCGTCTCTTCCAGCTCGGCCGTCTTGGTGCCGATGGTCATCGCATTGCCG